>NZ_CAISIQ010000551.1 GCF_903885465.1 uncultured Nevskia sp. | reverse complement strand
GCGTCGTCGACGACGAAGCCGGTGGCGATGGTCAGCGCCATCAGGGTCAGGTTGTTGATCGAGAAGCCGGCGAGGTACATGACGCCGAAGGTGCCGACCAGCGACAGCGGCACCGCCACGCTGGGAATCAGCGTCGCCGGCACGCTGCGCAGGAACAGGAAGATCACCATCACCACCAGGCCGATCGCCAGCAGCAGCTCGAACTCGGTGTCGTCCACCGAAGCACGGATGGTGGTGGTGCGGTCGGCGATGATCTGCACATCGAGTGCCGATGGCAGCGAAGCCTGCAACCGCGGCAGCAGCGCTTTGACCCGGTCGACGGTCTCGATGACGTTGGCGCCCGGCTGCCGCTGCACGTTGAGAATCACGCCCGGCAAACGATCGGCCCAGGCCGCGAGCAGACGGTTCTCGGCGTCATCGACGACCACGGCCACATCATTCAGCCGCAGCGGCCGGCCGTTTTTCCAGGCGAGGATCAGGTTCTTGTATTCGGCGGCCGAGCGCAGCTGATCGTTGGCGTCGATGGTCGAGGCGCGCTGGGCACCATCGAAGCTTCCCTTGGCCTGATTGACGTTGGCGGTGGTGATCGCGCTGCGGACATCGTCCAGCGACAGGCCCAGCGAGCTGAGCTTGCTCGGATCAGCCTGAATGCGCACCGCTGGCCGCTGGCCACCGGCGATCGCCACCAGACCGACACCGGTGAGCTGCGAAAGCTTGGGCGCCAGCCGGTTCTCGGCGAGGTCGTGGACCTGGGTCACCGGCAGCGACTTCGAGGTGATCGCCAGGGTCAGGATCGGCGCATCGGCGGGATTGACCTTGGCGTAGACCGGCGGCACTGGCAGATCGTCCGGCAGCAGATTGGTCGCCGCATTGATCGCCGCCTGCACTTCCTGTTCGCCGATATCCAGCGCCAGGCCCAGCGAGAAACGCAGAGTGATCAGCGAAGCGCCACCGGAACTGGTGCTGGTCATCTGGCTCAGGCCCGGCATCTGCCCGAACTGCCGTTCCAGCGGCGCGGTGACCGTGGTGGCGATGACGTCCGGGCTGGCGCCGGGATAGAGCGTGGTCACCTGGATGGTGGGGTAATCGACTTCCGGCAGTGCCGACAGCGGCAGCAGGCGATAGGCCAGCAAGCCGCTGAGCAGGATCGCGACCATCAGCAGCGAAGTGGCGACCGGACGCTCGATGAATAGACGGGAGGGATTCATCGTCGGCGGCTCAGTTCGGAGCCGCGTTGCCCGACGCCGGTGGCTTGTTGCCGCGGCCGTGATGCGGCCGGTCACCGGCGGCACCGGCCGGCGTCGAGGCCGGATCGGCGCTGGCGATCACGTCCACTTTCGAGCCTTCGTGCAGGCGGTCGACACCATCGACGACCACTTGCTCGCCGGCTTCCAGCGGGCCGGTGACCGCAACCTGATCGCCATCGACCGCGCCTTGCACCACCGGCCGCACGCTGACCGTCTGGTCCGGCCCCAGCGCGTAGACATAGAAGCCCTTGGCGCCGCGCTGCACGGCGGCCTGCGGCACCACCAGCGCGTCCTTCAGCACGTCCAGCTGCAGACGCACGCTGACTGCCTGGTTGGGGAACAGCGCGTCGTCGTCGTTGGCGAACAGCGCCTTGACCCGGATGGTGTCGGTGCTGGCATCGATGGCGTTGTCCAGCGTATCGACCCGGCCGACGGCGAGCCGCTGCCGACCGGCGCTGTCCCAGACTTCCACCGGAATCGCCTGCTTGCCGCGCAGCTGCTGCATCAGCGCGGTGACGTGGATGGCGGGCACCGCGAAGGTCAGGGTGATCGGGCGCGTCTGGGTGATGCTGACGATGCCGTTCGGATCGCCGGGCTGTACCAGGTTGCCGAGGTCGGCCTGCTTCAGGCCGGCGCGGCCGGTGATCGGTGCGACGACCTTGGCGTAGGTGACTTGCAGGCGCGCGGTTGCCAGCGCGGCCTCATCGACCTGGGTGGTGCCTTCCAGCTGATGGACCAGCGCTTCCTGGGTATCGAGCTGCTGCTTGGGAATCGCATCCTTGCTGAGCAGATCGCGATAGCGGAGCAGATCGACTTCAGCACCGGCGAGCTGCGCCTTGTCCCGCGCCAGCGCGCCGTCGGCCTGCTGGGCAGCTGCGGCGAATGCGCGGGGATCGATCTGGGCGATCGGCTGGCCGGCTTCCACCTGCTGGCCTTCGCGAAAGTTCAGGCTCTGCAGCACACCGCTGACCTGGGCGCGGACCACGGCCGTGTTCGACGCCGCCATGCTGCCGATCGCGGCGACCATCACCCGCACGTCCTGACGCTTGACCGGGCTTGCGGAAACCGCCTGCGGTGGGCCGCCGCCGTGACGGCCGGACGCCGTGGCAACAGCAGCGTCGTCAGCCGGCGCGCGTGATGACCAGGCCCACAGGCCACCGCCGGCCGCGATCAGCAGTACGACGACCAGGAGTCGGGGCAGGGAGAGTAGGGGGCCTGCGTTCTTGCGCATGATTCCAGGGAGAGTTGTGTGAACGGCCATGCCGGTTTCGGCTTTGCCAAGGCAGACTGCCTGCGGCAAGGCCCGGGCGTGTTTCAGATGGCGGCGCAGACTGTTGCAAATGACATCCGCGATCACGGCCGTCACACCACGAGGGACCGGGGAGTGCGAAACTTCCGGCCATCGAAGAGAAAAATCACAATCTATGACTCCAATCCAGATGGAGCGCTTGTCGTCGTGGGGCCAACGCTGGCGTCACTGGTTGCTGGGAGGTTTTGCGGTGCTGGTGGCGACCTTGCTGTTCGAGGCGTTGCGCCACCTGATGGCCGAAATGAGCTACGCGGAAGTGATCCAGGCGGTGCAGGACACGCCGCCGCGAGCGATGCTGCTGGCGATCATGGCGACAGCGCTGAGCTATCTGGCGCTGACCGGCTACGACCACTCCTCGCTGCGCTATGTCGGTGCCAAGGTCGCGTATCCGGTGGTCGCCAAGACCGCGTTCATCGCCTATGCGCTGGCCAACACCATCGGTCTTGGCGTGCTCACCGGCGGCGCGGTGCGCATGCGTCTGTACGGGGCGGCCGGTGTCGAGGCCGGGCAGATTTCCCGGGCGATCGCTTTCAATGCCGCGGCCTTCGGCATCGGCGTGACCGTGGTCGGCGCTGCTGCGCTGCTCTGGGGAGCGACCGCAGTGGCACCGGTCGCCCATCTGCCGGTGCTGGCCCTGCGGGTCATCGCGGCGCTGATCCTGGCCGCCGCCGCCGGACTGTTGCTGCGCTGCTTCCAGTACAAGACGCAGCCTGCGGGCGAAACGAGCACGCGACGCCTGCCGTCCGGATCGCTGGCGCTGCAGCAGCTGCTGTTCTCGGCGATCGACATCGCCGCTTCGGCGGCCGTGCTCTGGCTACTGCTGCCGGCCGGTGCGGTCGGCTTTCCGGCCTTTGTCGGCTTTTACGCGATCGCCACGGTGCTCGGCATCCTCAGCCACGTGCCCGGTGGCCTCGGTGTCTTCGAGGCGATCATGCTGGTGGCGCTTGGCGGTCACGTGCCGACCGAAACCCTGGCCGGCGCGCTGCTGCTCTATCGCGTGATCTATTACCTGCTGCCGCTGCTGGTGGCGCTCGGCCTGCTGGTGATCTCGGAGCTGCAGCGCGGCGTCGCCGCACCGGTGACCCGTGCCGCAGCGGGTCTGGCTCCGCTGCTGCTGGCGGCCTACACCCTGGTGATCGGCGTGCTGCTGCTGGTCTCCGGCGTCACGCCGGCGACCGATGCCGCCACCGAGCTGCTGTCCCTGCATGTGCCGTTGCCGCTGGTCGAAGCCGCGCATTTCCTTGGCAGCATCGCCGGCCTGGGTTTGCTGTTCGTCGCGCGCGGCATGCTGCTGAGGCTGGATGCCGCCTGGTGGGCTGGCCTGTTCCTGGCGGCGGTGAGTCTGGTGCTGTGCTTGCCGAAGGGCATTGCCTTGTCGGAAGCGAGCTTGCTGAGCGTGCTGGTCGCAGCACTGGCGCTGTCACGCAAGCAGTTCACCCGCAAGGCTTCGCTGCTGGCGCAGCCGTTCACCGGCGGCTGGCTGCTATCGGTCGGTGCCATTCTGGCGGCGCTCACCGGGCTGCTGTTGTTCGCTTATCAGGACGTCGAATACCGCCGCGATCTGTGGTGGCAGTTCGAGTTCGATGGCCACGCGCCGCGCTCGCTGCGGGCGCTGGTCGCGGTAGCGCTGGTGGCGCTGGCCATCGCCGTGCGCCAGCTGCTGCGGCCACCGCAGGGCAAGCTGGTGAAGACCGATGAAACCTCGCTGAGCAATGCCGAAGCGATCATCCGCCAGCAGGATTCGGCCGATGCCTGCCTGGCATTGATGGGCGATAAGCAGCTGTTGTTTTCCGAGTCTGGAAAAGCCTTCGTGATGTTCGGCCGCCACGGCCGTTCCTGGGTGTCGCTGTTCGATCCGGTCGGCCCGCAGAGCGAATGGCCGGAGCTGGTCTGGCGCTTCCTGGAGCGCGCTCGCGAATCCGGCGGCCGCGCCTCGTTCTATCAGGTGCGGCCGCAGACCTTGCCGGCCTATCTCGACGCCGGCCTGCGGGTGTTCAAGCTGGGCGAAGACGCCCATGTGTCCTTGCCGGATTTTTCGCTGAAGGGAAAAGCACGCGCCAACCTGCGCCAGGGCGTCAATCGTGCCGAACGCGAAGGCCTGAGCTTCGAGGTGATTCCGGTTGCCGGCGTGTCGCAGGTGATGGCCGAGATCAAGGCGATCTCCGACGCCTGGCTCGGCGAGCACAACACCGCCGAGAAAGGCTTTTCGCTCGGCGCTTTCGACGAAGCCTATGTGCGGCGCCAGCCGGTGGCGCTGGTACGCCAGGGCACGCGAGCCGTGGCCTTTGCGACGCTGATGTCGACCGAGCGCAGGATCGAAGCCTGCGTCGATCTGATGCGCCATCTGCCGGATGCGCCACGTGGCTCGATGGACTATCTGTTCGCCCAGCTGATGCTGCATTTCCAGGCCCAGGGCTTCCTGCGCTTCGGCCTGGGGATGGCGCCGCTGTCCGGCATGGCGGAACATCCGCTCGCCCCGAACTGGCATCGTTTCGGGCGCTTGCTGTTCTCGCACGGCGAGCACTTCTACAACTTCCAGGGACTGCGTGCGTTCAAGGAAAAATTCGATCCGATCTGGGAGCCGCGCTATCTCGCGTCCCCGGGCGGCGTGGCGCCGCTGATCGTGCTGACCGACACTGCCGCGCTGATCAGCGGCGGTCTGAGAGGAGTCATTGGCAAATGAGGCAGATGAAAGGGTTGCTGCGCGCGGCGGTCATTGCCGGCTTGCTGCTGAGCGGGCCGCTGCAGGCGCAGGAAAAGGTTTCCCACGGCCGCTTCAAGGACGTGACGCTGTACAAGCCCAAGGGCGAGGTCAAGTCCTTCGTGCTGTTCCTGTCCGGCGATGCCGGCTGGGACAAGAACGTCGCCGGCATGGCGCAGGCCCTGGTCGACGAAGGCGCAATGGTCGCCGGCGTCAGCATGCCGCAGCTGGTCGGCGAGCTTGAAAAGGACGGCGGCCAGTGCGTGTTCCCGGACGGCGATCTGGAAAACCTGTCGCACTACCTGCAGGGCTACGCCAAGCTGTCGACCTATTTCACGCCGACTCTGGTCGGCTATTCCTCCGGCGCCACGCTGGCCTACGCGATGGCGGTGCAGGCGCCGCCTGGCACCTTCGCCGGTGCAATTTCGCTGGGCTTCTGCCCGGATCTGGAAATTCGCAAACCGCTGTGCAAGGGCGAGGACGTGCAGTTCACCCGGCGCAAGAACGGCAAGGGTGTCGACCTGCTGCCCACCAAGAAGCTGCGCGTGCCCTGGATCGCGCTGGCCGGCGATATCGATCAGGTCTGCAAGGCCAAGCCGATCCGCGATTTCGTGGTCCAGGTGCCGGGTGCCGAACTGGTCACCTTGCCGAAAGTCGGTCATGGCTTCTCGGCCCCCGACAACTGGCTGCCGCAGTACCTCAACGCCTACCGTTCGCTGACCAAGAAGCAGGTCGCCGAGGCGCCACCACCACCGCCACCGAGCCTGGGTGATCTGCCGATCGTCGAAGTCGCCACCAAGATTCCGGGCGATACCTTTGCCGTGCTGCTGTCCGGCGATGGCGGCTGGGCCGGGCTGGACAAGGAAGTGGCCGATGCGCTGTCGGCGAAGGGCATCCCGGTCGCCGGCATCGATTCGCTGCGCTACTTC
>NZ_CAISIQ010000550.1 GCF_903885465.1 uncultured Nevskia sp. | reverse complement strand
TCAGGAAATTTATGGATTGTCCGGTAACTTAAACTCGCTCGTGCAACCGACACCGAGTAGGCGTTAGTCAAGCAGAAGCCTTTTCCCGGTTGCGTAGGTCACGGATGCGATCGTGGTGCCGGAGCGCTCCCTGATACTGGCGTTCCAACAGCGTCCGCACGGCTGGCGCAATTTTGGTGTTCATCGCTGCTGCGTAACAGGCCTTCGCGTGATCTTCCCCGCGCTCGCATTCTTGAAGTAAAGCGAGGTCATCTGCTGACGTAACGGAAGTCCGCAAGTTCATCCAGCCACGATGCAGCGCGCCCGCTGTCGTGCCACTGGTCGTGGCGGTACCGCCGAGAGCCGCAACACAGTCCTGCAATTCTGCGGCTGCCCGCCTGCAATCGGCGGAAAAATCTGCGAACAACGCGCGCAGAGTTACCGAGTGCGCATGCTTGGACGCAACCAGAAAACCTTGTTCACCATCCTTGCTGGTTGCGATTAAGTCATTGAGGGTGTCGATCATCGTATCGTTAGCCATCTTCAATCTCCGTCTAAAAGGGCTCATCAAATACACATTTGGCCCCGAAAAGTCAGCAGATGGCATGCCCGCTGCGAAGCCACCAATTCAGGAGAAAGATCGGGTAGCGTGGCGCGATTGACGGAAATGCGTATTGATCGTCCACTACCACACCGCCATCCCGACGACGCGTCTGATGGGAACAAGATTTGCTCAAGTATTTTCGGCGTCGGCTCGTGCTTCTCTGTCGAGAGTCGTTTCGGAATGCTGACAGCCGAACTTCGTCATTTCTCCCCTGGAGATAAGCCCGCTATGAATGCCACCTTTGATGCTACCCCGCCATCATCATTATTGGCGGTGCGATGGAGATTGATGATGATCGCACTGATCGCGAGCTGTGGTGGGTATTTGGTTATGAATGCTTTACTAAGGCCCGTTGGTAGAGCAGCGCGATCGCCGACGCAGAAGCCTCCTGAAATAAATCGTTGGGAAAACGAAGGTGGCATGATTGCAACTACGGTACCTACGATACCGTCATCCGAGCCTAGCATCAGGCCGTCAGACACCGAGGGCGACGTTGGCACCGGGTCTGGTGAACCACCGATCAATACCTGATTGAAAAACGTCCCAGGCTAAATATGATGTCGCTGCTAAGTACAGCGAAGTCACGACAGCTTCCCAGAGGAGCATGCGGTGACGAGCGAAGCGCTTGTAATGATGCTAGTGAGCGCCTGCCGGGAGAGACAAGGTGAGCACTCAGAGGTCATTTCAAGATACTCGGAAGCGATGGACAGGCGCGTCGTCCGGCGAATCCGGCCTCGGCAAGCGTTATTCCCATTAGTGCAAGGTAATGACCTTGTCACTCTAAGTGCGCGTTCGCGTTATCGCGTGCCCTTCGGGTCTTGCTCGCCAAATTTATTGGCTGACCGCCTGTTGATGGCTTCGCCAACTCGACACACGGTTAATTTGAGAAAAAACTCCGCGCGGTACAGGCATGACGCTTGATCTCTTTTCCGGGTAGGAATTCAGTCGCTACAGCGACAGCACTTATCACGGAGATCACATGAAAGCCCTCGTTTATCACGGCAAGCACGATGTACGCGTTGACAATGTTCCAGATCCCTCGATCCTCGAAGCGACGGACATGCTGCTAAGGGTGACCGCGACAGCAATCTGCGGGTCGGATCTGCATCTCTACGGCGGCAAGGTCCCCGAACTTTTGGACGGCGACATCCTCGGCCACGAGTTCATGGGCGTCGTCGAAGATACCGGCTCCGCCGTGACCAATCTGAACCGTGGCGATCGGGTTGTCATTCCTTTCACCATTGCCTGCGGCCATTGCTTCTTTTGCGAGAAGGATCAGTACGCCTCTTGTGAAACGACAAACCCGGGCAAAGGCGGGGCGATCAACGCCAAGGGGCTCAAGCCAAGCGCTGGTATGTTCGGCTACTCACATTTGTACGGCGGCTTTGCCGGCGGACAGGCCGAGTACGTGCGCGTTCCGCATGCTGACATCGGCCCTCTGAAGATTCCCTCGGGTCTCGCGGACGAACAGGTATTGTTCCTATCCGACATCCTGCCCACCGGATATCAGGCGGTGGTCAACGCCGAAATCGGCGACGGCAGCACGCTTGCGATCTTTGGTGCCGGGCCGGTCGGCATGATGGCGGCGGCCTCGGCAAGGATGTTGGGTGCGTCTACGATTTACATGATCGATGAACTACAGGATCGCCTCGATTTCGCGGTTGCCCACTACGGCGTCAAGCCGATAAACCTCAAGGATCAAAGCGATCCTGCCAAGCAGATCGTCGAAGAAACCCATGGCCGTGGCCTCGACGCCAGCATCGATGCCGTTGGTTTTGAAGCGAAGGGAAGTCTCGTCGAAACCGTGCTTGCAGCAGTCAAGATCGAAGCCTCCGTTGGATTCGTGCTACGCCAGTGCATTGCCTCGACGCGCCGCAGCGGCATCGTCAGCGTGCCCGGCGTCTATGTCGGGTTCCTTCACGGCTTCATGTTCGGCGATGCCTTCGATAAGGGCTTGACATTCCGCATGGGTCAGACTCATGTCCAGCATCACATGCCTGGTCTGTTGACGGCGATCCAAGAAGGCCGTCTCCGGCCGGACGCCATCATTTCTCACCGCATGAAGCTGTCCGATGCGGCTGAGGGATACAAGAGGTTCAATGATCGGGAAACAGGCTGGAGAAAGATTGTTATGACGCCGTAGAGGCACAAAATATTGCGAAGCAAGTTCTGCGCGAAGCTGGAGGTTCTCGCGGCATCGATCAAGCAAGCGATTCGTTCCTGATAAGCGGCAACGCGGCGGTCGAATTGGATCGGCCGCCGCGACAGGACAACGTAATCGCACACCCTCGCCTCACAATCTCTGCTGAAGGTCGGGTTCAAAATGTGAGATCCGTACTGCTGCATCAACAGCAAAAGGGAATTGAACTATAGCGGTGTGCGGCCGCCGGTAGCCCCGAATACCTCTCCGGTGACATAGCTCGCATCGTCGGACGCCAGGAACACGAATAGTGTGGCCTGTTCAACTGGCTGGGAGGGCCGCTTTAGCAAGGTATTGATACCGAACGTCGATACCTGCTCTGGCGACATCGTCGATGGTATCAATGGGGTCCAAACCGGACCCGGCGCCACCGAGTTGACCCGGATCTCGCGTTCCGAGAGCGACG
>NZ_CAISIQ010000549.1 GCF_903885465.1 uncultured Nevskia sp. | reverse complement strand
GCAGGGCGTGGCACGGCTTGCAGAAATGGCAAAGCCGTCGCGGGCGACGGCAGCGGAACAGCGGGGGAGTTCAAGGGAAACGAGCAATCCATCAAGACACTGCAACGTCAAAAACCGGCTGCGGGCAAACGCCCGCAGCCGGCTCTAACAACGACCGAAAGCCTTACTTCACGCCGGCAACCACGGTGCCGCCGCGAACTTCGACATAGATCGGGTTCGAGTAGAACCACAGATCGGTGAAGGCTTCGACGTCGACATCCAGACGGCGACCAGCGCCCTGCACCGGCAGATGCGTCAGGCAGTTGACGTTGGCGGCAGCGGCCGTCGGATCAGCGCAGGCCACGGCATCCGGGAACACCGTGATGTTGTTGGCCAGCGTGTCGACCAGCGGGTTGCCGGCAGCATCGGTCTCGTTCGGCACGGCGGCCGGGATGTTGCTGCCGCGCAGGCGGATGTACTGCGACTTCTGAACGTTCGGCACGCGCTGCTTGATCACCTTGTAACCGCCCGGCAGTGCAGTCCAGTTGGCCGCGCTGTAGGTGGCACGGATGGCCGTCGACGGGTTGGTCGCGTTCGGGCTGTCCTGCGCGCCGCCCACGCCGCCCGGAGCAGCACCGGCGTACAGCGGGCTGTCCGGCGAGATGTAGCCAGTGACCAGACCGGCGATCAGATCAACGTGATCGAGCACCGGCTGGTTCAGCGGCTGGTTGATGCCGACCTGCAGCAGCGACGGGTTCGGGATCGTGTACGGCGACAGGTTGCTGCCTTCCGGATCGCGCAGCACGGCGACGATGGTGACTTCCTCGCCCTTGTTGATCACCAGCTTTTCGCCCTGCTGGGCGCAGCGCGCGGTTTCGAAGCCTTCGTTGCGAATGGCTGCGCGGGTGACTGCGGCAACGGCCGCCAGCTGATCTTCGGCGCTGACGCCGGTGCTGCGGCAGGCGACGAACGCCAGACGGTCGATCAGATCGCCGTTGACGTAGTACGAGTTACCAGAGCGCATGCCATCGACGATCGCCTGCGGGGTGAGCGCCTTGCCGCCGGTCTTGGCCAGCACGTGCGAGCGGTTGAACTCGCCCGGGTACTGATCGCTGGTCGAACGGAGGTCATCCGGGCCGAACGAGCCGCGGCTGTGGTAGTCCGAATTGTTGAAGATCCACCAGTTGCGACCTTCGCCGAGCAGGGCATCCCAGACGCCGCCGAGCTTGCCGGTGTAATAGCCAGCGCCGCCGTAGGTGCCGCCGCCGGTGGCGCCGGTGCCGTAGCTGCGGTTGTTGCTGGCCTGATGGCCCGGGCCGCCTTCAAAGCCGAAGGCCACGGTCGGGCCGGCGTTGTTGAAGTTGCGCAGATGCTCGATGTTGAAGCCGTTGCTGCCGTTCGGATTGAACACGCCGGCACGCTCGAGATGCGCCGGGATGTAGTAGCTGCTGGTCGGGTACTTGGCCTGCAGCCAGCGCACGCCTTCCACCGTCTTCAGATGGCCGAGGGTGCCGCTGTCCTGGGCGCCGGTCAGCTTGCGGCCGCGGGCATCGAGGAACTCGTTGCGGGCGCCGCCGGGCACCGTGCAATCCCACTGGTTGTCGGCGCCGCGGCTGAGATCGGTATCCGCGCGATCGAAGCAGTATTCCCACTGCGCGCCCGGATCGGCATTGCCGCGGCCGGTGGCCGGCAGCTGGCCGGTGATGACGGCGGTATCGGAGTGCTCATGACCGGCAACCACCGATTCGAGACCGATGAAGATCGGCTTCTGCTTGGCTTCGGCCATCGCTTCGAGCAGCGGATATTCGAATTCCTGCGTCGACTGCCAGCGGAACATGTAGCCCTCGGCGGCGCGGTCACCCTTGACCCGGCCAATGCCGATCGAATTCGCCCAGGTGGTGTCCGGACCCTGTCCCGGCACGAACGGATTGCTGGACGGCGTGAACACGGTTTCGTCGTCGGCCAGCGTGCAGTTGCGGGTGCCGCCGCCGCCGTGACCGGCGAGGATGAACCAGTCGAGGCCGTAGGTATCGACCGACTTGTTGACCAGCTTCTGGACCGAGATCTGGCCATCGGAGCAGGTCGTGTGATTGTGGAAATCGCCAACGACATAGCGACCCTGATCGCGCGTCTGGGCGCTGACCGACGTAGCGGCCACGGCGGCCGCAACGCCGAACGCGGCAGTCACGGCCACGCGAAAGACGTTCGGCTTGAACGAGTGTTGCATTGAGAATCTCCGATGAGGAATCTAGGTTTTTTTCGGGTTTTGGGCGCAGCACTTTCGCGATCAGGCGCCGGCCCCACTGGCCCCTCCCGCGAGATGCAGACGCTAGAGGCCGAAGTTGACGCTTCAGTGAAGCTTTGATGAAGCGTCGGGAGGTGTGCGAAATCAGTTTTTTGTCTTACGCATCACTCACTTGCAGCCGCACGAACTCTTCACATCTCGTTCACTCGGGGTCGGAAATGATCAGCCCGGCCTCGACCATTCCGGCTTTCGCGAAGTGCAGGTTCAGCGGGTATTCGCGGCCGAAGAACAACTGGGTGTTGATGCCGTGCAGACGCAGACGAGGGCCTTCGTCGCCGAGTTTCAGATCCCGGCCATTGACCAAGGCGATGCCGGGTTCGACGTCCCCGACAGCCGGAATCACTTCGATGCGCGCGGCCACCGGCGTCTCGGCAGCCAGCAGGCGATCGTCCGCCTGGATCTCGACGATCCGCAGCCGCAACGGTGCCGAGGCGGTGCCGGCCGGCGTCGGATCGGTCCAGGGATGCAGCACTTTCATCTTGCCGGTGGTGTAGTCGTGGGCCCCGGCCGCGAACGGCAGCAGCGTTGCGAAAGCCAGGCAGGCAGCAGCCAAACGTGAAGGCATCTTGGGTTCTCGAGGAAGGCTCAGGCGCGCGCGAAGCGCAGGGCGTAACCCCAGGAATCCAGCCGCTCCGGAATCGCGTTGAAGGCCAGCGTGATGCGCCGGCCGCCCTGATTGGCCGGCACCTCGTGCAGCAGATGGCTGGGGAACAGGATCAGATCGCCGGGCGCGGCTTCCGGGGCCATCCACTTGTCCGAGTTGAACGGACCGGGGCGGGTATTGCGATGGGCATTGGCGAACACATAGCCGTTGCCGCCCAGCGCCTTGACGAACACCGTGCTCGCCGAGGGATGGGTCGGCGTCAGGTACAGCACGCCGGACACGAAGCAGTTCGCGTGGTTGTGGATCGCCTGATGGCCGCCGGCTTCGAGCACGTTCAGCCACAACTCCTTGATCGACCAGGCCAGCTTCTCGCCGAACAGCAGTTCACCGAATTCGGCCAGCTTCGGGGTCAGCAGGCTGCGCAGCTGGATCAGCTCCGGCGAGGTCTGCTCGGTGAGGATTTCGGTGTGAGTCAGCCGGCTGTCCTGGGTGTTGCGCTTGACCGCCGTATCGGCGTGGCGCGCGATCAGCGCCTGCACCAGCGGGCCCGGCAGCAGACGCTCGAAGCGCATCAGGGGCGTGGCAAACAGGCCGCAGATCTGGCTCATCGAACGAGGCGGAAACGTCACGAGGACTCGGGATGCGCAGCCTGAGCCCGGCTGATGACAGTTCCATGGCAGGGGCTGCGCCGACTGCCGGTTGCCGGCCGCGCTCTTTAGAATCGTCCAGTCGCCTCAATCGACTGAAGTTCGCTGCACTTGCTGCAACTGAAGAAGGAGTTTCGTCCGATGACCGCTGCCGCCCATGCTTCCGTGCGCGCCACGATGAATTACAGCGCCGACAACGGTCGCCGCCTCGACACTTACTTCTACGAGCCGGACCCTTCGGTAGTACCGAACCTGCCCGGCACCGAAGCCCGCGACGTACTGATCCACGACGGCTGGCCGCGCGCTTCCGCGTTCTCCGTCGATCGCGAAGGCTTCGAGCTGCACGACTTCGCACCCGGCTTCACGAGCTTCGAGGACGATGCCGCGATCAAGTCGGCGTTCTATGCGCAGATCATCGCCTACGTGAAAGAGCATACCAGCGCACAGCGAGTCGAAGTGTTCGATCACACGATCCGCAAGCGCCTGCCGGCCGATCTCAGCGCCCAGACCACCGTGCAGCGGCCGGCGGTGCTGGTGGTGCACAGCGATTACACCGAGAAGAGCGGCCCGCAACGCCTGCGCGACCTGCTGCCGGCCGAGGCCGACGCGCTGCTGACCCGACGCGTCGCCTTCTACAACGTCTGGAAGCCGCTGCGTGCCCCTGTCGAGGAACTACCGCTGGCGATGTGCGATGCCAGCACGCAAGTGCCGGAAGATCTGCTGACGATGGATCTGAAATATCGCGAGCGCACCGGCGAGATCCACGTGATGCGCGCCAACCCGGCGCATCGCTGGACCTACTTTCCCGGCATGGACGCCAGCCAGGCGCTGCTGCTGAAAACCTACGACAGCGAAACCGACGGCCGCGCCCGCTTCATGTTCCACAGCGCTTTCGAGCATCCGCACACCGCGCCTGACGCCAAGCCGCGTGAAAGCATCGAAGTGCGGGTGATGGCGTTCTTCTAGATCACGTCATTCCCGCGGAGGCGGGAATCTAGTTTTGACGTTAGCGAACCGCTGGAAGCCGGACAACTGGATGCCCGCCTTCGCGGGCATGACAGGGACCTTGGCTCAAGGCGCCAGCTTGATCGCCGCAGCCGCCTTGCGCGCCTTGGCACGCGCCTGGTCGACCGTGGCGGCCAGCGCCAGAGTCACGCCCATGCGTCGGCGGCCGGAGATTTCCGGCTTGCCGAACAGGCGTAGCTGGGTATCCGGATCGGCCAGCGCTTCGGCCAGGCCGGTATAGCGCGGCGCAATCACTTCGCCCTCGAACAGTAGCGCGCAAGACGCCGCCGCACCGCGCTGGCGAATGCTCGGAATCGGCAGGCCGAGGATCGCCCGGGCGTGCAGCGAGAACTGCGGCAGGTCCTGCGAGATCAGGGTGACCAGGCCGGTGTCGTGCGGGCGTGGCGACACTTCGCTGAAGATCACGTCATCGCCCTTGACGAACAACTCGACGCCGAACAGACCGCGGCCGCCGAGGTTGGCGGTGACTGCCTCGGCGATCGCTTCGGCCTTCTTCAGCGCAGCGGGCGACATCGGGTGCGGCTGCCAGGATTCGCGGTAATCGCCGTCGATCTGCAAATGGCCGATCGGCGCGCAGAAGCGGGTCTGGATCGCGCCATCGGCCCCGAGGCTGCGCACGGTCAGCAAGGTGATTTCGTAATCGAACGGGATGAAGCCTTCGATGATCACCCGGCCGGCTCCGGCGCGACCGCCGGCCTGCGCGTAATCCCAGGCCTTCTTCACATCGGCCTGGCTTTTGATCGTGCTCTGGCCCTTGCCGGACGAGGACATGATCGGCTTGACCACGCAGGGAATGCCGATCGCGGCGACGGCCGCCGCGTAATCGTCCCAGTTGTCGGCGAAGCGATACGGCGAGGTCGGCAGGCGCAGCGCTTCGGCGGCGAGGCGGCGGATGCCTTCGCGGTCCATGGTCAGGCGCGCGGCGCGGGCGGTGGGGATCACCGTGGCAACACCTTCGGCTTCCAGCTCCTGCAGGGTCACCGTGTGGATCGCTTCGATCTCGGGAACGATGTAATGCGGTTTTTCCAGCGCGATGACCCGGCGCAGCTCGGCGCCGTCGAGCATCTTGATCACGTGGCTGCGATGGGCGACCTGCATCGCCGGCGCGTTCGCATAGCGATCGACGGCGATGGTTTCGACGCCGAGCCGCTGCAGCTCGATGACTACTTCCTTGCCGAGTTCGCCAGCGCCCAGCAGCATGACGCGGGTGGCATTGGGAGCGAGCGGGGTGCCGAGGACGGTAGCGGTTGTCGTGTGCATATTCGGGGAAACGTATTCGTGCATCGGGGCCGAGAAGGGGGAGAATACTGTCACAGGCGCTCGTCACACTGCGCCGCCAGTCAGCCCTAACTAGAACCAAGCTGCCATGATTCGTCGTACCAAGATTCTCGCCACGCTCGGCCCGGCCACCGATGACCCCGCCGTGCTGAAGCGGCTGCTGATCGCCGGTGTCGATGTGGTCCGCCTCAACTACTCGCATGGCAAGGCCAGCGATCACGCCCGCCGCGCCGCTGCCGTCCGCGCCGCCGCTCACGAGATGGGCTACGACATCGGCATCCTCGCCGACCTGCAGGGCCCGAAGATCCGCATCGAAAGCTTCGCCAACGGACCGGTGGAACTGATCGAGGGTGCGGCCTTCGTGCTCGATACCTCGATCGGCGCCGATGCCGGCGATGTCAACGCAGTCGGCTGCGCCTACGCCGATCTGCCACGCGACACCGTGGCAGGCGACATCCTGCTGCTCAACGATGGCGCGATCACCTTGCGGGTGACGGCGGTCGAAGGCACTCGCATCGATACCGTCGTCGTGCTCGGCGGCATCCTGTCGAACCGCAAGGGCATCAACAAGCAGGGCGGTGGTCTGTCCGCCGCGGCACTGACCGACAAGGACCGCGAAGACCTGATCCACGCGATCTCGATCGGTGCGGATTTCATCGCCGTGTCGTTCCCGCGCTCGGCGGCGGACATGGACGAGGCGCGCGCGCTGATGAACGCAGCCGGCGGTTCGGCGTTCCTGGTCGCCAAGATCGAGCGCGCTGAAGCGCTGCCGAATCTCGAGGAGATCATCGCAGCCAGCGATGTGGTGATGGTCGCCCGCGGCGATCTCGGCGTGGAGATCGGCGATGCCGAACTGCCGGGCTGGCAGAAGAAGATCATCGCCGCGTCGCGCGAAGCGAACCGCATGGTGATCACCGCCACGCAGATGATGGAATCGATGATCGTCAATCCGATTCCCACCCGCGCCGAAGTGCTCGATGTCGCCAATGCGGTGATGGACGGCACCGATGCGGTGATGCTCTCGGCCGAGACCGCAACTGGCCGTTGGCCGGTCAAGACCATCGAAGCGATGGCCCGCGTCTGCCTGGGTGCGGAGCGGGCAATGCCGTCGCGCGAGCGTTCGCAGCGGACCATGGACGCGCATTTCGGCCGGGTCGACGAAGCAGTGGCGATGGCCACCACCTGGACTGCGCAGCATATGCAGGCGAAGGCGATCGTGTCCCTGACCGAATCCGGCTCGACGGCGATGATGGTGTCGCGCACCGATACGACGATCCCGGTCTACGCGCTGACCCGCCACGAAACCACGCGCCGCAAAATGTCGATGTGCCGCGGCGTTTACCCGGTGGCCTTCGATCCATCGACCGCCGATGCGATGCAGGCCGAGCGGGAAGCGATCGACTGCCTGAAGTACCGCAAGGTCATCGGCACCGGTGACCGCGTGCTGCTGACCCGCGGCGATCTCACCGGCGAGCTCGGCGGCACCAACACGATGAAGATCGTCAGCATCGCCTGAAGCCGTCCAAGTGGATTGAGGGCGCCCCTGAGCGCCCGATTCAGGGCGCCGCGGCGCAGGCGGCGAACACCTGGTACGGCGTGTCGCCGGCCCTGACTCGGGCCTCGAACAGCGCCGGCGGGCAGTAGGTGGCGATCGGCGTGTAGTCGCCGATCACATCCTGCGGTGACGTGCCGCGCGGCACGGCGCCGATGGCGCCGACGAAATCGGGGTCCGGCAGCAGCTGGCGATAGATCAGGAAGCCGAGCACCACGGGACCGAACGGCAGGGCCGCATAGCCGCTGTTCTTCGGCAGGCGCTCGGCCGCGCCGTCGGCCACCACGATGTGGTAATTGCCTCGGGCATCGACCGGAATCTCGCGATCGGCCCGGCAGGCGATCACCGTGGTCAGCACCTTGGCGTTCTGGCAGAACGACCAGTAGCGCACGTCGGGCAGCAGCGGTACGCGGCCGTCACGGTCGCGGAATGTCGGTGCCCGGCCGCGGATCAGGATCAGCTCGCCGACGTTGCGCACGGTCGCCGACATGTAGGCGGCGTTCTGATTCAGGCCGAACTCGCTGTCGCCGTTCTGCGCGCCGTAGAACACTTCGAAGGGCACGCGGCGCGAGCCGAGCAGGCTGACCACGCCGCTCACCGGCGGCGTCAGGGACGGTTCTTCGAGCGGCGGCAGACTGATCGGCGGCCGGCACAGGCCAACGCCGATCGGCCGGTCGCCGTTCGGCGTTTCCAGCACCAGTTTCGGTAGCGGCACCCGCTGGTCTTCCAGATAGGTGCGCATCGTCAGCTGGTACCGGCGCGAGGTGCCGATGCTGTCATCGGTGTACAGGGTGTTGCGTTGCCGGGTCTTCGGCACCGCGCCGTACTTCACGTAGGCGGTGTAACGGCCACCGGGTTCGACATCGGGATTGCCCGTGGTCGGACCAAGCAGGGTCGACTGGCTGCCGCGGTCGGCAACGATCAGGTAATCGCTCAGATCATCGATCGGCGCATAGCTCGAATCGTAGATCTGGAACGAGAAATAGCGCGTCGCCGGATATTGACCCTCGATGCGGATGCGCGAGCCGGCCGGCGGCCGCACCGGCAGATCGGCCTGGTAATAGCGGGCGTTGGTTTCCGGATAGGCGAGCTTGATCGGCGCTTCGTGCCAGTCACAGCCGGTCAGGCCGGCGGTCAGGACTTGGGCTTGGGCGGGTACCAGCAGCGACGCAGCCAGCAGGCTGAGCAGCGTCGTCGCCGCCTGCCAAAGGCCAGAAGGGTGGGCTGCCGATCGGATCGGGCGGTGCTGGTCATCGCGGAGCGAGGTCACGGTCATGGCGGATCCTTTCCGTGGGAGTCGTTATGAGGACGCTGGCCGAACACGAACCAACCCTTTGAAAAATAAACACTATCGGCATGCTGCGACGCCGTCCAAGATCTTTTCGACGCCAGCACATGCCGGTTTGAACGGCCCGATCCGGAGGCTGACGGCGGAGCGTAAAGTATCAATTGGCCACCTTTAGACGAGACCGTCATGTACGCGAACGAGTTCACCGTGATCGGTCATCGGGGTGCCCGCGGGCACGCACCGGAGAACACCTTGCTGGCGATCGACACCGCGATCCGCCTGGGCGCGCCCTGGGTCGAGTTCGACGTGCAGCTGCACGATTCCGGCGAGCTGCTGGTGTTCCATGACCTGACGCTGGATCGCACCACCAACGGCCAGGGCTTTCTGGCCAGCCAGTCGCTCGGCATGTTGCGGGCGCTGGATGCCGGCCAGGGCCAGCAGATTCCGACGCTCACCGAGGTGCTCGATCTGGTCGAGCAGCAGGTCGGCGTCAACATCGAACTGAAGAGCGCCGGCGGCACCGGCGAAGCGGTGGCCAGCGTGATCCGCAGCTATCTCGAAGCGGGCTGGCCTCCGGAAAAGTTCCTGGTCTCCTCGTTCCACCTGCCTGAGCTCTGGGAGTTCAAGCAGTACGCACCGGAAATCCCGATCGGTGCCTTGATCTGCGGCGTGCCGCTGGACTGGGCCGGCTGCGCGGTGGAACTGGGCGCGGCGACCCTGAACCTGTCATCCGAGTTCGTCGATCCGCGCCTGATCGAGGATGCCCACAAGCATGGCATCAAGGTATTCGTCTACACGGTCAACGATCCGGCCGAGATGCGCATGCTGCGCGGGATGGGCGTCGACGGCGTGTTCAGCGATTACCCGGACCGGGCGCTGGCGATAACGGCGGGCTGAAGCCTCGCCCGCAACTCAGGCGTCGTCGTCGACCGGCTGAGCAGCCTGACGGCTGCGCTCGAACTGCTCCAGCACATGGCTGAGGCGATCGCCGAGATGCTGGCTGGCGGCCCGCTGCATCGCTCGCGAGACTTCGGCGTGCACGGCCATTTCCACCAGCGGCCGCAGGCGCCAGATCAGATCGCCGATCTCGGCGGATTCCTCGGGCGGCGGCAGGCCGTCGCCGTACTTGTCGAGCAGATGCCGGTCGATCAGCTGCACCATCGCTTCGGCGGCGCGTTCGACATTGGCCCGCAGCAGGCCGACGACGTTGAGCATGTCGGCCAGCGGAATGCCGATTCGCACCAGCTCGGACGCGGCGTGGATCATCTTCGGGCTGGGGGCGACGAATTTGCCGCCCTGCTGTTGCAGGATTTCCAGATCGACGACGCTGGCCAGCAGCCGCGGATCGAAATTGCCGTCGAACAGCTTGACCAGATCCTGCAAGGTGAACGTGACCGGCTGCTCGTCGCTCCAGGGGCTGGCGACGGCCGATTCGATGCCGATCACCTGCGCCAGGTTCTGGCCCTGGTCGAGCGCTTCGATCAGCTCGCCGATCGACGACAGCGTGTAACCGCGGGCCAGCAGCTGGCCGACGATGCGCAGGCGCGACAGATGATCGGCGTTGTAGACGCCGGCCCGGCCGCGCCGCTCGGGCGGCGGAATGATGCCGCGATCCTGATAGGCGCGGACGTTGCGCACCGTGGTGTTGGCCTGCCGCGCCAGCTGGTCGATCGTGTATTCGGGCCCCACCGGCGGCACGGGCACGGCAGTTGCCCTCCCCAGTTCGGGTAAGGAAAGCGACGACAAGCGGCCGAGAATGCCTTTCATGGTCGCCATCATACCGATCGACACAGGCCGCTTGACAGCCTCCTTGCTGGCATTGTTACTATTGCACTGTGACATCAATCAATGTCACAGTTTCAGTCGAGTACCGCTGACCCGAACACACCGAGGAGCCGCACCATGATGCCCGTCCGCCGCGATCTGCAGTTCAAGCTGGCCGATGTCGATCTGAAGACCTGGAATGCCAATGGTCCGCTGGTCAGCGCCTACATGAATACGCTGTCGCTGTTCTTCCCGGACGGCGAGCGCTTCTTCATCCATTCCCTGCGTCATTACCGCGACCAGATCACCGATCCGGAGCTGAAAGCCCAAGTCACCGGCTTCATCGGCCAGGAAGCGATGCACGGCCGCGAGCACGAGGAATACAACGAACGCCTCGCCGAGCAGGGCATGCCGGCCGAAGAGCTGGTGCAGAGCATCTTCAAGATCATCGAAGCGGCCAAACGCCTGCCGGAGCCGGCGCAGCTGTCGATCACCATCGCGCTGGAGCACTTCACCGCGATCTACGGCGATCTGCTGCTGCGCAAGCCGGAACTGATCGAGGGCAGCAACCCGACGATGACGGCGATGTGGCAGTGGCATGCGCTCGAGGAAACCGAGCACAAGGCCGTGGCTTTCGATGTCTACTCGAAGATGATGGGCAAGACCCTGTCCGCCTACCTGCTGCGCACCTCCACGCTGGTGGTGATCACCAGCGTCTTCCTGTCGCTGATCGCCGCGGCGATGGCGCGCATGCTGATCGCCGACAAGACAACGAAGAAAGGGCCGCGCGAATGGGCCAAGTTCACCTGGTTCATGCTCGGCCCATCCGGCGGCCTGCGCGGCATCGCGCTGCCCTGGCTGGACTACTTCAAGCCGGGCTTCCATCCCTGGGATCACGACAACCGCCACTTCCTGAACCAGATCGAGGCGATCAACGAGCAGTACGGCGTGCCGGCGAAGAAGTCGCCTAAGTTAGCCGCGGCTGCCTGATCCGGACTCGTTGAAACCGGGCCGGACGAGTTCACCTCGTCCGGCCTTTTTCGTGCGCGGCGACGCGGCGTCAGGCTGGTGCGGCAGCGAAATCGGCGCTCATTTCCTTGTACGCCTCGACCAGCGTCCAGGCTCCGTAGGTCGGCAGCGCGAATGTCGCCAGGATCGCCAGCACCGGGCTGAGCCAGCCGAGCAGGACCAGCGCGGGAATGATGCCCAGCAACACGCCGAACAGGTATTGCGCGAACACCATCAGCACCATGCGCCGCCGGCTGATCGCGTAGGACGGAAACTGGCTGGACTTGATGCCGATGATGACGTTGGTGATTCCCAACTGCTTGAAGACATAGATGCAGGCATGGTCGCCGGGGTGGACGAACTGCGACACGAACGCCTGACAGAGCCGTATTTTCCGAAAGAAAGTCGTGCCGATGCGGAAGCTGATCAGTTCCACGGCCACCGGAACCGTGAAGCCGGGGTTGTAGTGGCCCGTCATGGGGTCGCGGCTGCCGGCCGATACCGTGCCGCCACCGTCAACCGCACCGACAGAGATTTCACCGCAGTATTTGGTCATCGTTCACATCCGGTTGCGTGGAAAAGCGAGTAAGAGCACGGCATGGGTCGCGATCGGCGTATCGGGGGCCGAACGTCGGGTTCAGGATTTCTTGCAGGCGCGGCCTAGCAGCAGGCCGCCGTCGATGCAGCCGCTGTCGTCGATGTGCATCGCCTGGGTCTGGCCGGCGAAGGTGATGTAGACCTTGCCGTCCTCGACCTTGAAGCTGCCCACCTGGATGTTGCCGAGCAGATCGATCTCGACCTGATTGCCCTTGAACGTGTACAGCGTGTCCCAGCGGCCGTTGATCTCGTTGACGCTGCCGTACTCACCGGACAGACCGCCGCTGCCGCAAGCGGCGAGCGTGGCGATCAGCAGCAGATGCAAAGCGGTTTTCTTCATGGCGATGTCTCCTGGTGGACGAAGGTTCGGGCGGTTTCAGCGCAGGACCACGGCGCCGAGCTGCGCCGGATTGCCGTACTGGCGGCTGATCACGCGGTAATCGAGGACCCGGCCTTCGATCAGCAGGCCGCTGGCACGGCGCGTGGCGCGGCCGATGGCGATGCGCATGTCGACGTCGACGGCGCGCATGCCGGCCCTGCGCAGCGCTTCGCGGGCAGCGTCCGGCGTCAGCGGCCAGAGATAGGCATCGGCGCTGTTGCCGAGCTGCAGCGCGAATTTCTCGCCGTAAGCCTCGAAGCTGTAGCTGACGCCTGGCTCGAAGGCCGGCAGGTAGTAGCCACCGCGGCCGGCGTCGTACTCACTCAGGTTGCAATCGGTCTTCAGCTTCAGGAAGCCGGCGTCGGCGGTCGATGCGGCGATCGCCTCCAGCCGCTCCAGCTCGGCCTTCAATGCTGCGGCGCGCGAGAACTCGTCAGCCGTCCGCACCGTCGGCGCTTGCGCCGCCCAGGCATCCAGCGGCGGCGTCTGGCCGGCGAGCCGGTAGGCGAGCAGCAGCAATTGCAGGTTGTCCGGATAGTCCAGCGTCCCGGTACCGACGGCGCCCGGCGCTGATGACGGCGACGGATCGGACGATGAAGCGGCAGACGCCGTTGGCGCGGGCACCGGCGAGGCGGCCGGGGCGGCGCCATACACGGCCGCTGGCGGTGCCGCCGGACTGGCCGATTTTCCGCAGCCGGCGAGCAGGGCCAGCGTCGTCAGCGCAGCAAGCGCGGCCGGGCCGGGAAGCGTTGGCAACATCACGCCGCTCACAGCTTCGGCGCCGCAGCGCCCTGCTGGGCCGCCTTCAGTTCGTTCTGCTGGCGCTGCTGCTCCAGCGCCAGGATTTCGTCCTGCATCGCCGTGCCGTAGGCGTAAAGCTTGGCCTGGTCGGCCATGCCGACGCTCAGTTCGTTGACCAGCAGCGGATTGTCCGGCGCCAGATTGATCATCGCGGCGACGGTCATGCCGCAGGCTTCGCTCCAGCCCTGATGAACGTCGCCGCGGGCATTGATCGTCGGGCAACGCGTGGCGAGCGGATTCTGGGCCGAGATCGGCTGGCCGCTGGGATCGCTGAGCCACCAGATCTGCACCCAGGGACGGTTGCCGCCATCGTTCTTCTGGGTGCGCTGTGGCGTGCCGTACTTGGCGATCAGCGCCTGCTGCACCGCCTCGGCAGCGGGCTGTTCGCCGGGCCGGTAGTACTGCGTGCGCCAGATGCCGACTGCAGTCTCGCGCCCCGGCACGCCGGGGGTTGCCACGGTCACCGTTTCGTCGACGTGCTTCCAGACCCGGTTGCCGAGGCCGCAGGCCTGCATGTCGGCCATGCTCTTGTACTTGCACTCGGCGGTTTCGCCGGACTGCACGGTGAACTGCTGCGGGCCGAGCTTCATCGCGCCGGTGTTCAGCTCGGAGAAGAAGCGATCCTCGTTGACCACCACCGCGTTCTTCTGCGCGCAGCGCGTCAGGTTCAGCGCTTCGTCGCGGGTCAGGCCGAGCTTCAGGCCGGCGATGTCAGGACCGTCGACCTTGCTCTTGATCCTCGCCGGAC
The DNA here is from genome assembly GCF_903885465.1 of uncultured Nevskia sp. GTDB lineage: Bacteria > Pseudomonadota > Gammaproteobacteria > Nevskiales > Nevskiaceae > Nevskia. The sequence goes on along the minus strand of NZ_CAISIQ010000549.1, from coordinate 1,883 downwards.
AGTCGACCTCGGGCAGGCCATCGCCCGCCCGTTCGGCACTGGCAGGTGCCGCCGCGGCGCCGGGCTGACTGCCGGGGCTGCCGCTCTTGCCGCAGGCGGCGAGCAGCAGGGCGATGGCAAGTGCGACAGCGGTGCGGCCACGCTGCGGACGGGGGCTCGGACAGGAACGGCGGCTGGGCATCATGGCGGGCGGCCTCTGCGGTGGGGTGACGGGGCTGCAGTGGGCATCCGCCGCCAGCTGCCTGTCATAACCGCGCGCTAACGGAACCCTAACGGCTGGAATTTCCCTGCACAGTCAATGCTCTAAATCCATCGCTAGGCGCCGGCTCGTAGCGCCGGGCGACGCCCTGTTGACCGATCGCCGCGAGGCACGCGATAAACACGACGTCGCCCGAGCGCGGACTGAATACCGACCCCATGGAAGCCAATGCGCCGCGCCGCGACACGCCGCTGTACCGCTACCGTTTCGGCGCGGTGGAATTCGACGAAGCGCGGCAGACGCTGAGCGTCGACGGCACCTTGGTCGAGCTCGAACAACGGCCGCTGCAGCTGCTCGCCGAACTGCTGCGCCATCCGGATGAAGTCGTCACCCGCGAGGAGCTTCTGGACTCGGTATGGGCCGGCCGGCCGACCGTCGATAACGTGCTGGCCAATGCCGTCACCAAGCTGCGCAAGGCACTCGGCGAAGTGGAAGGCTCGCGGCTCATCACCTTGCCGCGGATCGGCTATCGGCTGGTCGGGCCGGTGGAACGTTCGACGGTCGGGCGTCTGCTCAAGAGCGAGCTGGCGCTGGCGCCGGGCGCGCCAGTGCCGGGACGCGACAGCTTCCGGCTGGAAGCGCTGCTCGGCAGCAATGCCGGCGCCGAAGTCTGGCGCGCGCGCCATCCGAAGACTGGCGAATCGCGCATCTACAAGTTCAGCCGGGATGGCGAGCGGCTGGCGGCGCTGAAGCGCGAAGCAACCTTGGCCCGGCTGCTCCGCGAAACGCTGGGCGCCCGCGACGATCTGATCCGCCTGCTCGACTGGAACTTCGAGTCAGCCCCGTTCTTTCTCGAATGCGAGGACGGCGGCAGCGATCTCGCCGCCTGGGCCGCGCAGGGTCATCTCGCCGCGCTCGGCAGCGAGGCGCGAATCGCCTTGTTCCTGGCCATCGCGGAGGCCGTTGCCGCTGCCCATTCGGTCGGCGTGCTGCACAAGGACCTGAAGCCGGCCAATGTGCTGATCGCACGGCATCCGTCGGCGACCGGCGAGCCCGTCTGGCAGCCGAAACTCGGCGATTTCGGCAGTGGCGGGCTGCTGGAGCCGGAGCGCCTCGAAGCGCTCGGCATCACCCGGCTCGGCTTCACGGTGGCCGACGCCGCGACCGACGCCAGCGGCACGCCGCTGTATCTGGCACCGGAGCTGATCGCCGGCCGGAGTCCGACCGTGCAGAGCGATGTCTACGCCCTCGGCCTGATCCTGTACCAGCTGCTGGTCGGCGATCTGAAGCGGCCGATGGCGACCGGCTGGGAGCAGGACATCGCCGATCCGCTGGCCCGCGCCGATATCGCGGCGGCAACTGCCGGCCAGCCGCAGCAGCGGCTGGAAACGGTCGCCGCCCTGATCCAGCGGCTGCGCGAGCGCGATCGTCGCCGCGAGACCGCAGACCGGCTGCACGATGCCGAGACTCGCGCAGCACTCGCCGAACGCCGGCTCGAACGCAGCCGGACACGGCGGCCGTGGATGCTCGCCGCCGCCGCCGTGCTGGTGATCGGGCTGGCGGTCAGCCTGTGGCAGGCCCGCCGGGCCAGCCTGGCCCGCGACGAGGCGCATCAGCAGGCCGCGCTCGCCGAAGCTTCGAACCGCTTCCTGACCGATGACCTGCTCGGTGCCGCCGGTGCCGG
>NZ_CAISIQ010000548.1 GCF_903885465.1 uncultured Nevskia sp. | reverse complement strand
GAATCAGGCGGCGCGCGAAGCCCCCAATCCGATCCGGCCTTTGTTTTCCTCGATCGGTCGTCAGGTACGCCTCGGCGCGCCGCTGGAACAGGTATTGAGCGAAGCCGGCGAAATCTATCGTCTTCGTGATCTGAAAGTGATGGCGCTTGCCGCCAGCATCAATCGCAAGTACGGCGGCAGCATGCGCGGCGTGCTGAAAAGTCTGATCGTGGTGATCCGTCAGCGCTCGTCGGCTGCGCAGGAACTGCGTGCACTGACGGCCGAAACCCGCTTCTCCGCGAAGATGCTGGCCTTCATCAATATCGGCCTGTTCGCCTGGATGTACTTCAGTAATCCGAAGTACTACGACGTGATGATCAACGACTCCACGGGCCTGCTGCTGCTGGCAGGTTCCGGAGCGATGCTCTTGCTGGGCTTCGTGGCCATGTGGCGGATGCTGAAGGGCATCGACGAGAGCGAATCATGAGTCCGACGATCTATGCGATGGTCGTGGTCGGTGCCGTGCTGTTCGGCATCGCCACTCTCGGGGTGCTGATCTGGATGGCCTTCGATGCTAACGCTGGCCGGCGTCTGCGTCGCCGCCTCGAGCTCGGTGGTGCCGAGCTTGGCGACAACTTCGACGGTGCTGAACACAAGCAATTGCTCGAAGGCTTTGCCCGCCGCGGCCAGTCGCTGGACAAGCTGGTCGACAAGGAAGGCGAAACGCCGCGCCTGCTGGCCCAGGCTGGCTGGCGCGGGCCAGAATCGCGGCTGATCTTCTACGCCCTGCAAGGACTGGTGCCGGTGCTGCTCGGCATCGGCGTGTTCATCGGTGTGCTCAGCGGTGGCGAGCTGTTCAAGGCGCCAATGCTCTACGCGATGATCTTCGCGGCGTTCGCGATCTCGCTGCTGCTGCCGCGCATTGTGTTGCGCCGAGCCGCTGCGGCGCGACGGCTCAAGATCAAGCGCGAGGTGCCGCTGTTCGTGCATCTGATGGTGCTGCTGTTCGAAGCGGGCTTGTCGACGCGTCAGGCGCTGGCCTCGATCGTTCGTGATGGCCGCGGCGTATTGCCTGAACTGGGTCGCGAATTCGATTCCGCCGTGCGCCAGTTCGATACCGGTGCCGATACCGGAGAAGTGCTGCGTCAGCTCGGTGACATGCTCGAGGTCGACGACCTCAGCAACATCATCGGTGTGCTGCGCCAGGTCGACCGCTACGGCGGTGAAGTGCGCGAACCGCTGCTCGACATGATGAAACTGATCGAAGAGCGCCGCAGTCTTGATCTGCGCGAGCAGGTCAACATCATCTCCGGCCGGCTGACCGTGGTCATGGTGCTGTTTTTCTTCCCGGCGCTGCTGATCTTCGTGGCTGGACCAGCGACGCTCAGCATCATTCGCACGCTGGGCGCGGTTGCGGGGAAGTGAGCCGACCATGAATCGGTTATCGGTCCTGGTCGTCGCGCTGCTGCTGAGCGGCTGCGCGCAGCGCGTTGTGCGCGAGACGCCGCCGGACGATTACGAGCCGATCGCGGCCGATCCTTCCAAGGTGGTCGAGATTCGCGATGACGTGATTCGCGGTCTGCTCGACAAAGGTCAGTACTACGCAGCGCTGGCGCACATCCAGGAGCAGAAGCAGGCGGCACCGGACAGTGCCCAGCTGATCTACCTGGAAGCCGAGGCACGCCGTCATCTGGGCCAGACCGCTGCGGCTGAACTGCTGTACCGACGTCTGATGGGCGGGGCACTGGAAGGCAAGGCCTGGCATGGCATCGGCTTGATGTTGACGCGCAAGGATCTGGAAGGCGCGATACGCGCGCTGCGCAGCGCTTCGGCGAAGCTGCCGACCGATGTCGAGATTCGCAACGATCTGGGCTATGCCCTGATGGAAGCAGGCCGTTATTCGGAAGCGCTGCCGGAGTTGTCGACGGCGGCCGAGTTGGCGCCTGCGCAGCTCAAGAGCCGCAACAATCTGATCATCCTGATGCTGCTGACCGGCAATCAGCCGGGTGCCGATCAGATGGCCAAACAGGCCAGCGCCACGGCTGAAACGATGAAACGGCTGCGCGCGGAAGCTCAGAGCATCCGCAGCCGGCAAGCTGCACGAAGCAGCCGTACGCCGACCTGAACCGGCGAACGAGCCCGCTTCAGGGAATCCCTCAATACCCCATTTCACCGACCGGCAGATCGAGTTTGCCGCTCAAACAGGAGAAGGAAGATGCGCGCAAAGATCATGTTGGTCCCGGTCCTGGCCTTGGCTTTCACCGCCGGCTCGGCCTGTGCAGAGGAATCGTCGACTGCTACCAGCGGCGAAGCGGCGGCCACGAGCTTTGGCTCGACGACGCGTGACTGGACCAGTCTGCAGACCAGCGGCACTGCGGCATCCCGCACCGCCCGGCCGCTGCCGGGCGACGCTGCGAAGAACATCTACGATCGCTATGCCGACAGCTTCAAGCATCCGATCCCGGAAAAATTCGAGCGGGACTCGTTCGCGACCAAGGAAAACTGAGTTCCAGCCGACGCTGGACCCGCTCAGGCCGCCGGCAGGCTGGCCCAGGCATCCGATAGCCGCGCAAACTCGGCAGGCGACAACTGCTCGGCGCGGATGCCCGGTTCGATACCGACGGCGGCAATCTGCGCCGCCGTCAGCAAACCCTTCAGACCATTGGCTAAGGTCTTGCGCCGCTGGTTGAACGCTGCAGCGACCAATCGCTCGTAAGCACCGAGATCAGCGAGTGGAAACGGCGCCGGCCTCGGCGTCAGCCGCACCACGGCGGAATCGACCTTCGGCGGCGGATGGAAGGCTTCCGGGCCGACATCGAACAGACTGACCGCTGCGGCGCGCGCCGCCATCGACACCGTCAGCCGGCCGTAATCATCGCTGCCCGGCTCGGCGCACAGGCGGTCGACCACTTCCTTCTGCAGCATGAAGTGCATGTCTTTCACCAGGCCGGCAACGCCGAGCAGGTGGAACAGCAGCGGCGTGGAAATGTTGTACGGCAGATTGCCGACCAGACGCAGCGGCCGGCCATCGTCCACGAACTGCGCGAAATCGACTTCCAGCGCATCGCCCATGTGGATTTCCAACTTCTCCGACTGACCGCAAGCCGCACGCAGCGGCGCGATCACATCGCGATCGATCTCGACCACGCGCAGCCGCGTCACCTTCGGCAGCAGCAGCCGGGTCAATGCGCCGCGACCGGGGCCGATCTCGACCAGGGCATCGTCCGGCTTCGGATTGACGGTGCGGACGATGCGGTCGAGCACCGCCTGATCGTGCAGGAAGTGCTGGCCGAAGCGTTTTTTCGGTGCGCTCATCGAGCGATCTCCTGACGGCGCGCAACCAGTTCGATGGCGGCATCGATCGCTGCCCGCAGGCTGCCGGTATCGGCGCGGCCCGTGCCGGCCAGTTCCAGCGCGGTGCCGTGATCGACCGAGGTACGAATGATCGGTAGGCCGAGCGTGATGTTCACCGCTTCGCCGAAGCCGCTGGACTTCAGCACCGGCAGGCCCTGGTCGTGATACATGGCAAGTACGGCATCGGCACCGGCAAGTCCTTTGGCAGTGAACAGCGTGTCCGCCGGCATCGGGCCGATCAGGTCAAGGCCTTCGGCACGGAGTTGATCGAGCACGGGAATGATGGTGTCGATCTCCTCGCGGCCCAAGTGGCCGCCTTCGCCAGCATGTGGATTCAGGCCACAGACCAGGATGCGCGGCCGGGCGATGCCGAATTTGCTGCGCAGATCGCCATCGACGATCCGCAGCACGGCAGCCAGACCCTCGCGGGTGATTGCGTCCGGCACCGCACGCAGTGGCAGATGAGTCGTCGCCAGCGCCACGCGCAGCTTGGGAGCGGCAAGCAGCATCACCGGCAGCGGCGCGTTGCAGAGCTCGGCGAGAAATTCGGTATGGCCGGTGAACGGCATGCCGGCATCGTTGATCACGCCCTTGTGCACGGGTGCCGTGACCATCGCATCGGCAGCGCCAGACAGACAGGCGCGAGCGGCCACTCTCAAGGTATGCAGTACGTAGCCGGCATTGGCCGGATCGAGATGACCGGCGTTGACCGGCGCCGCCGTTTCAACCGGATGCACCTGCAGGCTGCCCGGCACGTGGACGGCATCGCTGGCCGCGACCAAGCGTAGTGGCAGGCCGAGCAGGGCGGCCCGTTCGGCGAGCAGCTCAGGATCGGCAACCACCGCCAGCTGCGCAGCCAGCGGATCCTGAGCAATGCGGATGATCAGATCAGGGCCGATGCCCGCCGGTTCGCCCGGCGTGACGATCAGGCGGGGCAGCACCTAGCCGGCCGGCTTGGCAGCGGGAGGCGTTGTCGTGGTCGCAGGCGTTGTCGTCGCGGCATCGGGTGTCATCCGATACTCCACATACGCTTCCTCGCGCAGGCGACGCACCCAGGTCTCGTATTCCTCGGCTTCCTTGCGCACCGAGATCGAGGTGCGGATGCGGCCACGACGAGCTTCCACCGTCGCGTCACGCGTACGGCGATCGTTGACCTTGGCGATATGCCAGCCGAACTGGGTGTGGAACGGCGTGCTGATCTGGCCCGGCTGCAGTTCGTCGAGCGCTTTCTGGAACTCCGGCGCGAACACGCCCGGTGGCTGCCAGCCGAGATCGCCGCCCGAGTTCTTGGAACCCGGATCGTCCGAATACTTCTTCGCCAACACCGCGAAATCCTCACCCTTGAGCAGACGCTCGTGAATCTCGCGGATCAGGGCTTGGGAACCATCGTCGTCGCGCAAGGCGTTGACCTGCAGCAGGATGTGCTGCGACTTGGTCTCGCTGACCGTGGTGCGCTCGCCGGCGTCGCGCTTGTCGGTCAACTTGATCAGGTTGAAGCCGCTGCCGGATTCGATGATGTCGGCAACGTCGCCGATGGCGAGCTTTGGCGCGACCTTGGCGAATGCAGTCGGCAGGTTGGCGCCCTTGCGCCAGTCGAGATCGCCGCCGGATAGCGCCTGCTGGCCATCGGAATTGGCAATCGCCAGCTGGGTGAAATCTTCGCCGCCGCGGGCACGGGCCAGCAGCGCCGTGGCCTTGGCGCGCGCTGCTTCGCGGACTTCGGTGGTGGCGCCGTCCGGCACCGACACCAGGATGTGGGCAAGCCGGTATTCGGTGGTGTCCTCGGCGGAGGCCGTGGCCAGCGCCAGATCGATGTCCTGATCGGTGACCTGCACGCGCGATGCGACTTCCTTCTGGCGCACGCGCTGGGTCAGCACTTCGTCACGGATCTGCTCGCGGACCGACGCGTAATCGAGACCATCCTTCTTCAGCACTTCGATGAACTGCGGCAGGCTCATCTTGTTCTGCGCGGCGACCGAGTTCAGCACGTCGTTCAGTTCGCGATCATCGATGCGGATACCGGCTTCGGCGGCCCGCTGCGTCTGCAGACGGGTGACGATCAGGCGCTCCAGCACCTGCGATTCGATCACGCCGGCAGGCGGCGCCGGGATGTTGCGATCACGCAGCTGGGCTTCGGCGATCTTCAGGGCGCGTTCCATCTCGCTCTGCAGCACCACGCCATCGTTGACCACGGCGATGATGCGATCGAGCGACTCCACTGCCGCCAGCGCCTTCGCGCCAGTCAGAGTGGCGACGATCAGGAATGCGAGCTTCAGCAGGGACTTGGTGGGCATCATCAGCACAGGTGAGACAGAACGGGCGAAAAGGTTATCACGCGCGGCTTGAGGGGCTTCAGCGACTGCCCAGGCTGCGCCGGTCAGTGTCGAAATCTTCGTTCGGCAGCAAGCGTTCGAAGCCGTTGCCGATCCGGGTCAGGCCTTTCAGTTCGAGCTGCACGTAGAAGCCGTTGTTGAAGCGATCGACGCCGCCGACCAGATAGCGACGATAGGTGGCGCTGACCGCCCAGCAGCAGGTCTGATACTCGGCGCCCCCAAAGGCTTCCAGGGTGCTGTCGTCGCGCAGGCTGTAACGCATCCGCGCCGCCAGCCGCCAGGCATCGGTAATCGGTGTCGAGAAGCTGGCATCGGCCTGTTCGAGAAGATCGCGCCGATAGCGGTAGGCGAGGTCGAAGCGGCGGCCACCGGCGCTGGCCTCCGGGTCCCGGTAGCGCAGCGCGACGGAACTGCGCTGGACGCGGTCGAGCGTCGGCGCGACTTCGCTGGTACCAGTTGCCGACCAGCGGCTGCTCAGCTGGTATTCGAGATTGCCGAGCAAATTGGAGCCGCCTTCGCTCGGCGTGGCGAAGTTGGGCAGATCGACTCGCGGGCCACGGAAGTAATAGATCTGGCCGAGCGTGGCGCTGAGCCGGGCGATGCCGGAGTCGCTTTCGATCAGCCGCGAGGTAACGGCGGTGGTCAGCTGATTGGCGTCGGATACCCGGTCGTAGCCGGAATAGCGATTGCGTGCGAACAGCTGCGGAAAATCGAAATCGGGCAGGCCACTATCGAACAGGGGCAGCAGGCTCTGATCGCGATACGGCACGTACAGATAGAACAGCTTCGGCTCCAAGGTCTGCACATTGCCGCTGCCGGTCAGACGCTCGAAACGCAGACCGCCCTCGGCGCTGAGCAGCGGCAAGGTGCGGCGTGGCGCATCGGGCACGCCAGCGTCGGTGTTGGTCAGGTTGTAGGCGGTGTAAGACAGATCACCCTGGGCGTTTGCATACCAGGACAGCTGATCGTGCTCCCAGCGCAGGTAAGGCTGGGCGATGACTCTCTGGCCTTCCACCGAGCCGGCTCGCGCGAAGTTGGTGAACTCGCCGAACAGACCGGCGCGGGTGCCCAGGAAACTGTTCTTGCTCAGGCCGTCGACCCGAATCTGCGGCAGCCGCGTGTAGGGGTCCGGATCAAGACCGGTCAGGCTGGAAGTCTGGCTGGTGGCTAGCGTCTGGTACTCCTGCACCAGCGCTTCGACCCGGAACACCGTCGGCGCCTGATAGGTGAACTTGACGCCGCGTTCCAGGAACGGCGTCGAGGTCAGATCGACACCGCCGCCAAAAGTCGCGAAATAGTTGCGGTCGCTGACATAGCCGTACTTGGCTTCGACGCCGAGGCTGCGGCTCAGCGCGCCGACATGGCGGTAGTCGATGTAGCTGCGGCTTTCGCCGCCGAGCTTGTCGTCGCTGGGCAGGTACTCGCCGAACAGCGAGCCTTCGTTGCTGGACAGCAGATAGCGGCCTTCGCCGCCGATCTGCGCGCCGCGCTCCGACAGATAACGCGGAATCAGCGTCACGTCGTAGTTCGAACCGAGATTCAGATAGACCGGCCAGCGGATATCGAAACCGGTGTTCTGGTTGTTGCCGACGATCGGGAACAGGAAACCGGAATGGCGCAGGCCATCGATCGGAAACTGGAACCAAGGCAGATAGAACAATGGCACGCCCTGGAAACGCAGCAGCGCGTTGGTGGCTTCGCCGCGGCCCGTGTCCTGGTCGAGCGAGATGCTTGACGCCGTCAGCGTCCAGGCCTCGTTGCCGGGCGCGCAGGTGGTGAAGCGCACCTCTTCGAGCTTGGCGTTGCCGGCCTCGGCCACCGACATCTTTTCGGCAACGCCGCGGCCATTGATCGAGCGCAGGGTGAAATCGTTGTTGAGAAACACACCGTTGCCGAGCTTTAGATCGTAGTCGGTCTGACCACTGCGGATCGCGTAGCGCGAGTCGCGGAACAAGGTCTGCGAATCGGTGCGCAGGCGCTGGTCGGATTCGCTGTAATCGACCTTGTCGGCAGCGAACTCGCGGCCGCTCTGGCTGACCCGCACCGAGCCGCTGAGGCTGGACTGGCCGCCTTCGTTGAAATCGACCTTGTCGGCGCTCAGCACCAGCTTCGGATCAGCCGGGATCGGCGGCATCTCGCTGGTGAAATCGACCTGCGGGCACGACGCCGCGTCGCCGCGAGCGGCGCTGCTGCACAGCGCTGATAAGACCGCGCAGGCGCGCAGCAGTCGGAACGTAGAGGGTCGCAAGCTGGAGGGTCCTTGAAGGCCGGCGAAGTATGGGTTTGCCGGGGCGTGTTGACAATTACTTTGCGCCCGGCGCGACGATCAAGGCCGTTGCCAGCAAGCCCCTCGGTGCAATTGCATCGGCGCGCTCTTACCCTATGGCCTCCCTTCGATCTCCAGCCCCTTTCCCGTGACCGGCTCTGCCTCCGTTGCTGCTTCCCTGAACGCCCTCGATTCCCGTGCCGTGCAAGCGCGCGACTGGGCATTTGCCCGCCTCGACTTGAGTGCGGCGCCAGGCGGCGCAAGCTTCGCGCCGGCCTCGGCCGATGCCAGCTTCCGGCGCTACTTCCGTATCGTTTCTGGCCATATCGTCGATGGCCAGCGAAGCTGGATCGTCATGGACGCGCCGCCTGCGCAGGAAGACTGCCGGCCGTTCCTGAAAGTCGGTGCGCTGCTGCTCGAAGCCGGCGTGCATGCGCCGCAGGTGCTGGCTCAGGATCTCGACCAGGGTTTTCTGCTGCTCTCCGATCTCGGCGCCCAGACCTACCTCGATGTCCTGACTCTGGACAATGCCGACGAGCTGTTCGCGCCTGCGATCAGCACCTTGATCCAGTGGCAGCTGGCGTCGCGACCCGGCGTGTTGCCGGATTACGATGAGCCCTTGCTGGCCCGCGAACTGGCGCTGTTCCCGGATTGGTATCTGTCCCGCCACCTCGGCGTCAGCCTGAGCGGTGACGATCTCGCCGCCTGGCAGTCGGTCTGCGCGACCTTGATCGCTGCCGCACTCGCGCAGCCGAAGGTCTATGTCCATCGCGATTACATGCCGCGCAACCTGATGATCAGCGAGCCGGGGCCTCATTTTCGGGTGGGCGTGCTCGACCATCAGGATGCGGTCTACGGCCCGATTGCCTACGACCCGATCTGCCTGTTCAAGGATGCCTTCCTGAGCTGGCCGGAAGCGCGCATCGACGCCTGGCTGCGCCGCTATCACCGGCAGGGCCTGATGGCCGGGCTGCCACTGACCGCGGACTACGTCGCCTTCCGCCGGGATGCCGACTGGATCGGCCTGCAGCGTCATCTGAAGGTGCTCGGCATCTTCGCGCGCATCAACTATCGCGACGGCAAGCCGAAGTATCTCGCCGACACACCGCGCTTCATCCGTTACGTGGTCGATGTCGCCGCCCGCTATGCGGAACTGGCGCCGCTGGCGGCGCTGTTCGAACGCTACGTACTGCCGGTCGTGCCGCTCGCGTGAGCTTGCGGCGATGAAAGCGATGATCCTGGCTGCCGGTCGCGGTGAACGCATGCGGCCGCTGACCGACCATACGCCGAAGCCGCTGATTCCCGTTGCCGGCCGGCCGCTGATCGAGCATCACCTGCAGCGGCTGAAGGCGGCCGGCATCACCGACATCGTCATCAACCTCGGCTGGCTCGGTGATCGGCTGCGCGAGCATCTCGGTGATGGACGGACGCTGGGTCTGTCGATCGCCTGGTCCGTAGAAGGCTGGCCGGCGCTGGAAACCGGCGGCGGCATCTTTCACGCGCTGCCGTTGTTGGGGCCTGCGCCGTTCCTGCTGATCAACGGCGATGTCTGGAGCGATTACCCGCTGGAACGCCTTGTCGCGCGTGCCGCGAGCCTTCCGGAGAACGATCTCGCCCATCTGCTGCTGGTGCCGAATCCGCCACACAACACGCGCGGCGATTTCGGTCTTGCCGGTGATGACGCTGGTGGTCGTCTGATCACCGCTTGCGCCGAAGCGCATACCTTCAGCGGCCTGTCGGTGTTGCGGCCCGAGCTGTTCACCGATTGCACCCCCGGCGCCTTTCCGCTGGCGCCGCTGCTGCGCGATGCTGCGATCCGCGGCCGGGTCAGCGCCGAGCTGTATCGCGGCAGCTGGATCGACGTCGGCACGCCGGAACGGCTGGCCACCCTTGAAGCTCAATTCACGCAGGAGGTTCGATGAGCAGTCCCGAAATCCAGGTCAGCAAGGCCGCCGATGGCAAGCTGATGCAGGTGGTCAGCGCCGGCCGTCACCTGTTCAGCGTCGATGCACCGATCGCGTCCGGCGGTGACGACGGCGGGCCTGATCCGCACGATCTGCTCAATGCTGCACTCGGTGCCTGCACCGCGCTGACCGTGACCATGGTCGCCCAGCGCCGGCAGATTCCACTCGACGATCTGAAAGTGACGATCGCCTTCACCGAAGCCGAAGGCGTCTACCGGATCACCCGCACGCTGGCCTTCATCGGTGCGCTCAGCGAGGAGCAGAAAACCTATCTGACCGGCATCGCCAACAAGTGCCCGATCCACAAGGCGCTGAGCGGGCGTTTCGAGATCAGCACGCTGACCGCCGAAGCCTGAGCTAAGTCTCAGACGCTGGCTTCACCGGCCAGCACGCCATGCGCTTGCTGGTCGGCGTGGTAGCTGGAGCGCACCATCGGGCCGCTGGCAACGTGGTCGAAGCCCATTTCCAGGCCGACCACGCGCAGGCGCTCGAACTCGTCGGGGTGGACGTAGCGGATCACTGGCAGGTGATGCTTCGACGGCTGCAAGTACTGGCCCAGCGTGAGCATGTTGACGCCGTGGGCGCGCAGGTCCCGCATCACCTGTTCGATCTCCTCGATCTCTTCGCCGAGGCCGAGCATGAGGCCGGACTTGGTCGGCACGTTCGGGTGCAGGCCCTTGAAGCGTTCCAGCAGATCCAGCGACCAGTCGTAATCCGAACCCGGACGGGCCTGCTTGTACAGGCGCGGCACGGTTTCCAGATTGTGGTTGAAGACGTCCGGCGGGTTGTTCTTGAAGATCGCCAGCGCCGGGTCCATGCGGCCGCGGAAATCCGGCACCAGCACTTCGATGACCAGCTTCGGTGATGCGACGCGGGACTCGGCAATGCAGGCCGCGAAGTGGGCGGCGCCGCCGTCCTTCAGATCGTCGCGATCGACGCTGGTGATGACCACGTAGCGCAGGCCCATGTCGGCGATGGTGCGCGCCAGCTTGGCTGGCTCCTCGGTGTCGAGGGCGTTCGGGCGGCCATGGGCCACGTCGCAGAACGGGCAGCGCCGGGTGCAGATGTCACCCATGATCATGAACGTCGCCGTGCCCTTGCCGAAGCATTCGGACAGGTTCGGGCAGCTGGCTTCCTCGCAGACCGTGTGCAGGCCATTGGCGCGCAATGCCGCTTTGACCTTGGCGACTTCGGCCGATTCGCCGAGCTTGGCGCGAATCCAGTTCGGCTTGCGCAGCGGGTTGACGGTCGGCTCGACCTTGATCGGAATGCGCGCCATCTTCTCGGCGGCGCGCAGCTTCACGCCGGCAACGATCGGAGCGGGCGGGGCAGGCTGGGCAACGGGGGGCGACTGGGACACAGGGGAACCTGATGTGTCGGGGATGCCGCGTAGTTTACGGCCGCAGGGCCGATTGCGCCGGGCGCGGCGCTGCTACTTTCCTACTAGACACGGGAAAACTAAGCGGCGAGCGAATCGCGTGCTTCGCGCGAGGTCGGCGTGCGGATCGAATCCGGCGCGATCGCGGTGCAGATCGCCGTGTGTGCAGCGTGGGCCAGCCCGGCGCGATCATGGTCGCCGGGCTCGATTGCCGGGCAGTAGATGACTTCAGCGGTGATCGGGCCGTTCTTCAGCAGACGATAGATGTTGCGGATCATGTCGTCGTCGCCAATGAACGGCGCGGTCTTGGTGCCGTTCGCTGCGGCGCTGTAGCGCAGCGCGACCGGCTGCACCGGACGCTTGGTTTCGATCGCCGTGGCGAACAGGCGCGGCTGGAACTTGAGTACGATCGAGCCGTCTGTAGTCGTGCCTTCCGGGAAGAACACGATCGAGTCGTGACCCAGATGCGCATCGATCGCGGTGATCAGATCCTTGGTGCCGCCCGAGCCGCGGCGCAGGTAGAAGGTGCCGGAAGCATCGGCCAACCAACCAATCACCGGCCATTCGCCGACTTCGGCTTTCGATACGAAACGCGTGGCTTCGAACGCGGCGACCACTGGGATGTCGAGCCAGGAGATGTGATTGCAGACGATCACCCGGGTGCCGACCATCGGCGTGCCGCGCACCACCAGCTTCACATCGAGAATGCGCAGCAGCACCCGATGCCACCAGGTGCTGAGGTTCTCGCGGGAATAACGGCCGCGGCCGTCGAGATTGACCAGTACCGCCAGGCCGAGCCCGACGAACAGATGGGAAACGATGCGGATCGACTTGGTGGCTACGCGAAAATAACTCACGTCTGCGGCCGATCATTCACGGACAAGTGCTCAGGCGTGACCCGCAACAACGGTCGTCTCCTCGATCTTCGAGCGGTCCAGAAAGTGGCGGGCATAGCGTGGGTGCAGGTCGCTGACGTTGAGCAGCACGAAGACGTCGGCGCAGTTGAATTCGCGATCCCAATACGGCTCGCCGCAAGCCTTGGCGCCGAGACTGAAATAAGCCTTCAGCAGCGGCGGCAGGCGCACCTTGTCGACCGGGCGGGCATCGGCGATCGGCAGCTGGATCAGCGGACGGACTCGCTGCCAGGGCGCGGCCATGTATTTCTGCTTGATCTGGCCGAGGATCGCGTGGGCGTTGGCGCCACCGTCTTCGAGGCCGATCGAGGCACAGCCGAACAGGTAGTCGAATTCGTTCTTGATGATGAACTCGGCGAGCGCCTGCCAGAGCACGGCGATCACCACACCGCTGCGGTATTCGGCGTCGACGCAGGTGCGGCCGACTTCCATCACCCGGCCGGGCAGGGAGTCGATCATCTTCAGATCGAACTCGCCGGCGGAATAGAAGCCGCCAGCCCGCGAGGCCTTGTCGTCGGTCAGGATGCGGGTGCAGGCCACCAGCCGGCCGCTGCTGGTTTCGCGCACGGTGAGGTGGCGGCACCAGGCGTCGTAGTGATCGGTATCGAGGCCGTCGGCACCGCCGTCGATATCGGCGCCCATCTCGCCGGCAAAGATGCGATAGCGAAGACGCTGCGTCTCGGCGATCTCGTCGGGCGTGGTCGCGAAGCCGGCGATGAAGCGGGGCGTGCTTTCTGGCGTGCTGGTTTCAATCACTGGGGACATGACTTGCTCCGACGAACATTTCGCAAACTCTATGAACGTCGCGTTGAAATGTGATGACTTCGGCTTGAAGCATTTATGACAGCACGGCCGGATTGACGTTCGTCATCCAGCTCTTGTGGGCTTCGGTCGAAGTCCAGACCAGGTAGTGCAGTCTTGATAAAGCGATGGAATCCGTCAACAGCATGTTCTTCTGATTCGCATCGAGTTTCGCTGGCCCCTGGAGCAAGGCCGTTTGCAGCAGCGCCAGACGCTCGCGCTTGGTGGCATCCGAGTGGAACGTCCGCGCCGTGCCGGCCGAACAGACCAAGGCATTGGCGATCGGATCGGTCACGGCCACTCGGAAATCCGAATATTCCGGCGCCCGCTTGAAACCGAGCGCCGTCCAGCGCAGCTCGCGCGGCGGCACCGCCTCCTCCGGGATCAGGAAGAAGCGGCCGTTCTTGAAAGTGCGGCCCAGGGTCACCTTGCTGGACCAGACCGATAGCGGAATCGCCAGCATCAAGGCGCCGACCACCGGCAGCAGCCACCACAGGAACGCCGGTTCCAGGTAGTAGACCAGTGCTGCCCAGAGCACCCCGAGCACGGTGCCAAAGCCATGACGGGCGATCGCTTCCGACCACGGCGTCTGTGAATCCTCACGCGGTGGCGATTTCCACTGGATACCGATGCCGAGCAGTGCGGCGGTCACGAAATGGGCATGGAACAGCATGCGCACCGGCGCCAGCATCGCCGAGAAAATCAGCTCCATCAGCATGCTGACGGTCAGGGTCAGACCGCCGCCGAAGTTGCGGGCGCCTTTCGCGAGGATGACGATCACTGCCAGGATTTTCGGCAGGAACAGCAAAGTGGCAGTCGCCGAGAACAGCGCGATCGCCCATTCCGGATGCCATTCCGGCCAGGACGGGAACAGCTGGTTCGGCTGCGTGAAGTACTGCGGCACGGCGAAAGTCTGCACGGCGAGCAAGGCCGTCGACAGCACCAGCGAGGTGAACCACAGCGGTGCCGACAGATAGGCCATGACGCCGGTCATGAACACCGCGCGATGAGCCGGATGCAGGCCGGAGGTCATGAACAGGCGGAAGTTCATCAGATTGCCCTGGCACCAGCGGCGATCGCGCTTCAGCTCATCGAGCAGGTTCGGCGGCATTTCCTCATAGGACCCGTCGAGGTCGTAGGCGATCCACACCGCCCAGCCGGCACGGCGCATCAGGGCGGCTTCGACGAAATCGTGACTGAGGATTTCCCCGGATAGAGCGCCGCGTCCCGGCAGCCGGGGCAGCGAGCAATGGGCGAGGAACGGCGCTACGCGAATGATCGCGTTGTGGCCCCAGTAGTGACTTTCGCCGAGCTGCCAAAAGTGCAGGCCGGCGGTGAACAGCGGGCCGTAGACGCGCGTCGCGAACTGCTGGATACGCGCATACAGCGTGTCGCGGCCGGAGGCGCGCGGCGCGGTCTGGATGATGCCGGCGCTCGGATTGGCTTCCATCAGCTGGGCGAGGCGCACCAGGCAGGAGCCGCTCATCACCGAGTCGGCGTCGAGAATCACCATGTACTTGTAGGCCGAGCCCCAGCGCCGGCAGAAGTCGGCGATGTTGCCGCTCTTGCGCTTGATGCGGTGGCGGCGGCGCCGGTAGTGCACGCGACCGAAGCCACCGACTTCACGGCAGAGCAGCAGCCAGGCTTCCAGTTCGGCGACCCGGATATCTGGATCAGAGGTGTCGCTGAGGATGTAGAAATCGAATGCTGCACCCTGTCCGCTGCGCATCACCGAGTCGTAGGTGGCGCGCAGGCCGGCGAACACGCGGGCGGTGTTTTCGTTGCAGATCGGCATCAGGATCGCGGTGCGCGCGCCGTCCGGCAGTTTCGAGTCCGGCACCTTGCTGCTGTTGATCGAATAGCGATCCTGGCCAATCAGCAATTGCAGGAAGCCCATCATCGCCGTCCAGAATCCGGCCGATACCCAGGCGAACAGCACCGCGTAGAGGATCAGCATCGCCACTTCGAGCGCATGGGCGCCGTGATACGGCAGCACCGCAGTCATGTAATAGGTAGCGACCACGGTCTGGGCGATGACCAGAAACACCAGGATGAACCGGCGGACCGAGGCGGCGACATGCCAGCGGCCGGCCGGCATCGGCGCATCCGGTTCCGGCACCGCAGCGCTGCCTTCCTCGGGCCGCTGGTTGCTGCCGCCGAGCAGCAGGCGGCCGATCGAACGGAACAGCGCTTTCAGAGGATTCGGCGACCACGGCCGCGAAGTGAACGAAGCACGCCGCAGTGCCGGCATCGTTGCCAGACGCACCCGGCCTTGCAGGTCTTCGGTGAAAGCACGGCTTTCCAGCTGCTCACCTTTTCGCTCGGCACCGTCGAGCGCCATTTTCAGGCGCGGCGCGATCGAGCTGAGCGCCGGGTTTTCACGATCGAATCCGGCGCCGGCCAGCAGGTGATGGACCTCGACCAGGGGATCTGCCGACTGCGCGGCTTGGGCCAGCAAGGCCGCGCGAGCGGCATCCGACAGATGCAGCTTCGCGCAGTAGGCTTCCGCGGCGGCCAGCGAGTTGGGCGAGGCGTTCGATGAGTCCATGGTGGATGTACTGCCCGGATCAGCCCGGCGGCAGCACGTAGCTCCAGGTTTCCGACAAGGTGCTGCTGTCACCCTTCAGATAGGCGCGCAGTTCGACCGCCTTGTCTTCATCGACCCGCTTCAGGCGCAGAGAGACGCGCCAGCCGCCGGTCACTTCGTTGCGATAGGTGGTGCGTTCGAGCAATTCGCCGTTGCCGTCGACGGTGACCACGCCTTCGATCTTGGCGTCGGCCTTCAGCTTCTCGAGCGCCGGGCCGGTGAAGTCGATCACGAAGCCGATGCTGCCGTCGTTGCCACGGCCGTAACCGCCGCGTCCGCGCCGGCTCTGTTCGACCCAGGCCAGTGGCGGCCGCTTTTCCTTGTCCATCTGCCAGAGCATCCGGTAGTCGAGCGCCAGCGGCGCACCCGGCTGCGGCATGTTGTCCGGCACCCAGTAGGCGACGACGTTGTCATTGGTTTCGTCCGGCGTCGGGATCTGTACCAACTCGACTCTGCCCGCGCCCCAAGCGCCCTTCGGCTCGATCCACAGGCTGGGCCTGAGTTCGTGGCGCACTTCCAGATCTTCGTAGCGCTCGAACTTGCGGTCGCGCTGCATCAGGCCGAAGCCCTGCGGGTTCGACATCGAGAATGACGTCACCAGCAAGCGCTTCGGATAGACCAGCGGCCGCCAGATCCACTCGCCGGTGCCG
>NZ_CAISIQ010000547.1 GCF_903885465.1 uncultured Nevskia sp. | reverse complement strand
CTGCCGCTCGGCGTTCGCGCGCTGGTCGGTCTGACACTTGATTACATGAACCAACCTAGGAGCAAATCATGAAAGCCATCTGGAACGGGCAGGTCATCGCCGAAAGCAGCGACACCGTGGTCGTCGAAGGCAACCATTATTTTCCGGCCGACTCGATCAAGCGCGATTATCTTGCCGATAGCGCTACCCATACGGTTTGCGGCTGGAAAGGCACGGCCTCGTACTACTCGCTGAACGTCGACGGCGCGGCAAACAGGGACGCGGTCTGGTACTACCCGGAGCCGAAAGAGGCGGCCGCGGAAATCAAGGGCAGAGTCGCGTTCTGGAAGGGCGTCAAGGTCGAAGCCTGAGTCACCCGGTCGCTGTGCTGCGCAAGGGGCGAGGCGCCGGTTCGAATGAGGAAGGCCGCTTCGAATCGCGCTCGGTCGAAAAGATTGATGACGGCTGGCAGCTGGACGAAGAACCGCTGCCGGTTTTCGAGACCATCGTCCGGCCGGTGCAGGCGAAATCGATCCTGACGCGCAACAGCTCGCCAGACCTCGGTTTCGATCAGACGATCAATCCCTACCACGGCTGCGAACACGGTTGCATCTACTGTTTCGCGCGGCCCAGCCACGGTTATCTGAACCTGTCGGCCGGGCTCGATTTCGAGACCCGGCTGTTCTACAAGGCCAATGCGGCGGAAGCGCTGGAAGCGGAACTGCGGCGCAAATCCTACAAGCCGATCATGACCATGCTCGGTGCCAATACCGACTGCTACCAGCCGATCGAGCGCGAGCACCGCGTCACCCGCAGCATCCTCGAAGTGCTGGCGCGCTTCCGGCATCCAATCGGCATCATCACCAAGGGCATCCTGATCGAGCGCGATCTCGATCTGCTCGCCGATCTGGCCAAGGACAGGCTGGTGACTGTCGGCGTCACCTTGACCACGCTCGATCCGGCGCTGAAACGAACACTCGAACCGCGGGCTGCTTCGCCGGACGCAAGGTTGCGGGTGATGCGCAAGTTGGCCGATATCGGCGTGCCGGTGCGGGTGATGTTCTCGCCGGTGATCCCGTTCGTTAACGATGCCGAGCTGGAACAGGTGCTCGAAGCCGGACGTGATGCTGGAGCGACGTCGGCCAGTTATGTGCTGCTGCGACTGCCGTTCGAGGTCAAGGCGCTTTTTCGGGACTGGCTCGATGCCCATGTGCCGCTGAAAGCCGAACACGTGATGAGCCTGGTCCAGCAGATGCGCGGCGGCAAGGATTACGACGCTAGTTTCGGCACGCGGATGAAAGGCGAGGGCGCCTTTGCCGACCTGATTGCGCAGCGCTACCGGCTGGCGACGCGCAAGTTGGGTCTGGATCGGCCTCGTTTCGAGCCTGATTGCAGCCTTTTCCGGGTACCGGAAGAGGGCGGACAAAGCGCATTTGCGTTCTGATCGAAGCAAGTTGGACGCCGATGCTGTCCGGATTCGATGGACTCCATACGGTGCAGTCCGTAAAATGGCGTCTTAATCCTGCGAGGGGGGCCAACCATCAAAAGTCCGGCCCCCCTTCGCGTGTGCGCGACAGGAGAACAACCTTAGCCATTACAAGGACCTCAGCCGCCAACATGCTCCAAACGACTCCGGCCCTTCTCGCGCTCGCCGACGGCAGTACCTTTCACGGCGTATCCATAGGCATCGAAGGTTCCACGGTCGGCGAAGTGGTTTTCAACACCGCCATGACCGGTTACCAGGAAATCCTCACCGATCCTTCGTACCGCGAACAGATCGTCACGCTGACCTATCCCCACATTGGCAACGTCGGCGTCAATCCCGAGGACAACGAATCCGATAAGACCCAGCTCGCCGGGTTGATCATTCGTGAAGTGCCTCGCCCAGCCAGCAATTTCCGCTCTACCCAGAACTTCAGCGACTACCTGCGCGAGCAGAACGTAGTCGCGATCGCCGGCATCGATACCCGCCGCCTGACCCGCCTCCTGCGCGACAAAGGGGCGCAGAACGGTTGCATCGTCGCCGGCCACATCGACGAGAAGGCCGCGATCAAGCAGGCGCAGGCCTGGCCCGGTCTGAAGGGCATGGACCTCGCGAAGGTGGTGAGCACCGCAGCGTCTTACGCCTGGACGCGCGGTTCCTGGGAACTGAAGACCAATGCCGAACCGGAAATCACCGGCGGCACGCGCCATGTCGTGGTCTACGACTTCGGCATCAAGCGCAACATGCTGCGCATGCTGGTCGATCGCGGTTGCAGGGTCACGGTCGTGCCGGCCCAGTCGACTGCTGCCGATGTGCTCAAGCTGAAGCCGGACGGCGTGATGCTGTCCAACGGACCGGGCGATCCGGAACCCTGTGAGTACGCGATTGCCGCGACTCGCGAATTCCTTGCGATGAAGCTGCCGACTTTCGGTATCTGCCTCGGCCACCAGATTCTCGGCCTCGCGGCCGGAGCGAAAACCCTGAAGATGAAGTTCGGCCATCACGGCGCCAATCACCCGGTGCAGGATCTTGAAACCAGCCGCGTGCTGATCACCAGCCAGAATCATGGCTTCGCGGTCGACGAAGCCACGCTGCCAGCGAATGCGGTGGTCACCCATCGCTCGCTATTCGACGGCTCGAACCAAGGCCTGCGTCTGACCGACGCACCGGCCTTCAGCTTCCAGGGTCACCCGGAGGCCAGCCCCGGGCCACATGACGTCAGCTATCTGTTCGATCGCTTCGTCACCCTGATCGATGCTTCGAAGGAGAGTGCCCGTGGCTAAGCGCACCGACCTGAAGTCCATCCTGATCATTGGTGCGGGCCCGATCGTCATCGGCCAGGCCTGCGAGTTCGATTACTCCGGCGCCCAGGCCTGCAAGGCGCTGCGTGCCGAGGGTTATCGAGTCGTCCTGGTCAATTCGAACCCGGCGACGATCATGACCGACCCGGAAATGGCCGATGCCACTTACATCGAGCCGATCCGCTGGCAGACCGTCGCCGCGATCATCGAGAAGGAGCGTCCGGATGCGGTGCTGCCGACGATGGGCGGCCAGACCGCGCTGAACTGTGCGCTGGACCTGGCCCGCGAAGGCATCCTGGAAAAATTCAACTGCGAACTGATCGGCGCCAACGCGCATGCGATCGATCTCGCCGAAGATCGCCAGAAATTCCGTGACGCGATGACCGAGATCAACCTCGGCTCGGCACGTTCCGGTGTTGCTCATTCGATGGACGAGGCGCGGACGATCCAGACCACGATCGGCTATCCGGTGATCATCCGCCCAAGCTTCACGCTCGGCGGCTCCGGTGGCGGTATTGCCTACAACGTCGAGGAATTCGAGGAAATCGTCACCCGCGGTCTCGACCTGTCGCCGACGACTGAAGTGCTGATCGAAGAATCTCTGCTCGGCTGGAAGGAGTACGAGATGGAAGTGGTCCGGGATCGCCTGGACAACTGCATCATCGTCTGCTCGATCGAGAATCTTGATCCGATGGGCGTGCACACCGGTGACTCGATCACCGTCGCGCCGGCCCAGACCTTGACCGACAAGGACTACCAGATCATGCGCAACGCGAGCATCGCGGTGCTGCGCAAGCTCGGCGTCGACACCGGCGGCTCGCACGTGCAGTTCGCGATCAATCCCGAAGACGGCCGGATGCTCGTCATCGAGATGAAT
>NZ_CAISIQ010000546.1 GCF_903885465.1 uncultured Nevskia sp. | reverse complement strand
GGCGACGTCTAGCGGCGTCAGGACGTTTCACTTCATCACGATGCTGCTGTTGGTGGCGTTTTCGATCGCGATGGTCACCATCTACATTCTCAAGATGCGCCGTGCTGCGGCCCTGTTCGGACGGCTCGATCCCGGCTCCGGGCCCCCGCCGCCTGGATCGTCGCCACCGCTGGCGGGAGCGCCTGGCGCGATCTCGCCAAGCGCCATGCCGGACAGCGGAGCGCCACTCCCAGCTTCGCCCGCAGTCGGCACGCCACCCCCAGCGCCTGACGCGTCATCCGCCGTCCTCGCTTCCCGGACGGCTCAATCCGCACCACTGACGGCGAAGTGGCAGGGACAGCTGCGGGTGGCCAGCGTCATCACCGAAACGCCGAGCGTCAAGACATTCCGATTCGTGCCTGCTTCCGGCGACGGCCTGATGCCCTTCACATTCCTGCCGGGCCAGTTCCTCAATCTATCGTTCTGGATCGGCGGCGCCAGGATGAATCGTTCCTATTCGATCTCGTCGTCGCCAACGCAGCGAGACTACGTGGACCTCAGCGTGCGTCGTGAGCCGCGCGGCGCGGTCTCACGTCACGTCACCGATCTGCTCAAGGTCGGAGACCTGATTGACGCTGCTGGGCCGGTGGGC
Organism: uncultured Nevskia sp.; assembly: GCF_903885465.1. Classification (GTDB taxonomy): domain Bacteria; phylum Pseudomonadota; class Gammaproteobacteria; order Nevskiales; family Nevskiaceae; genus Nevskia. Next base: position 10,293 of record NZ_CAISIQ010000546.1, on the reverse strand, counting down.
CGCTTCACGTTTACCGGCGCCGAGGCGGATAGCGTCGTGCTCGTCGCGGGTGGCGTCGGGATCACCCCGATGATGAGCATCGCCCGCTATCTCACGGAGCAGTCCTGGGCTGGCGAGATCTTCTTGATCTATGCCTGCCGCGCGCCACAGGATTTCATCTTTGCCAAGGACCTGGCTGCGCTCCAGCAGATCAATCCCAAGCTGCACGTGACGGTAGCGATGGAGCACTCGAAAGGCAGTGACTGGAAGGGGCCACGTGGTCGCATCACCGGGGAATTGCTCACGCGGACCGTGCCCGACCTCGGCTCCCGCCGCGTCCATCTTTGCGGGCCGCCCGTGATGATGGAAGCGATCAAGGCGCTCCTCACCGAACTGGGCGTTCCGCCTGAACAGGTGAAGACGGAAGACTTCGGCACCGCTGCCCCCACTCCGGCCATGGCGGGGACATCAGCCAGGCTTGCAGCCTCGGCGACCGGCCCGTTGGTGACGTTCTCGAAGAACAGAAAGTCATCCAGATGCCGCACTGGCCAGACGGTTCTGGAACTCTCCGAGGAGCTTGGCATTGGTATCGACTTTGCCTGCCGCGTCGGCACCTGCGGGATATGCAAGGTGACGATGACTGCCGGTGAAGTCGAAATGGCAGTCGAGGACGCGCTCGATGCCGATGACAAGGCCAGAGGCATCATCCTCGCCTGCCAGGCCAAAGCCAAGACCGACCTCGTGGTCGAGGCCTAGCCGTGAAGCCGCGCGAGCGCGTCGTCGTACTCGGTGTCCTGAGCGTGTTGCTGCTGGCCTGGCTTGGCTTTCTCGTCCACCGCTCGCCACGCTTTCCCGGCAGTGGTCTGGGCAGCGCGTTGGGCATTGCAGGCGCGGCGCTCATGCTGATCCCGCTCGCGTATCCGATCGTCAAGCGCATCCCGTTCTTCCACGATCGCACCACTGCGCAGGTGCCGATGCAGTTCTGGATGTCGTTGCACGTCTACGCCGGAATCGTCGGTCCCTTGCTCGCGATCGTCCACACCGGCCACAAGTTCGACAGCCCCCTGGGCGTCGCACTGACCGCGGTGCTGTTGCTTGTCGTTGTCAGTGGTATTGCAGTCCGCTATCTGCTCACCTACGTCAGCCACGAGATCAAGGAAAAGCTGATCCTGCTGCAAACCGCCCGTGGCGATCTCGACGGTGCCTGGGGTGTGCTGGACAAGATCTCGTCGGAAGCGAGCCTGCGTCCGCAGGCATCCGTCTTCATGGCGGGTCTGGCCTCCCTGGGAATCGCGTTGCCGATCAGCGGCCCTGCTGTCGAGGTCATGCGCATCGCCGAATCGGTCGCGGACCTCGAGTACGCGATCCGCATGCACGAGTTCTTCAAGCGCTGGTTCGCCCGCTCGCTGAGCCTGCACATTGCTCTGTCGATCGTCTTCTTTGTGTTGCTGGGGCTGCACATCGCCTCGGGCGTCTATTTCGGGCTGCGGTGGCTGCAATGAGACGGGCTACACCGTGGTTGGTGCTGTTCATCCTGGCGATCACCGCAAGCGTCCTCGCACTACTCAACTTCGAGCCCGCAGCGGTGGCAGCGCAGCAGGTGGTGAGTCCTGGTTTGCTATCACCTCGCCACGCCTATCTGAGCGAGCAGTGCAGCGCCTGTCACGAACCGACCGTCGGTGTGACCGTGGCGAAGTGCACCGCCTGCCATGCGAATTCCGAGCAGCTGCTAGGGCGTCAACCGACCGCGTTTCACGCGAGCGTACAGACGTGTTCGGGCTGTCATATCGAGCATCAGGCGGCAGGCGTTCGCCCGGTGGCGATGGACCATCTGGCGCTTGCGAAGCTTGGTGCTAGAACGCTGGCAGGCGCGTCTAGCAGCGACTCCGATAGCGCTGCCACCCTCAACTCGCTGGAGACGTGGTTGCGCATCAAGCGCCCTGGGCAGATCGGCGCCAGCAGTGCGCGCGTGGTGCTGAACTGCGCCGGCTGCCACGACCGCAAGGACCCGCATTTCAAACGCTTCGGCAGCGACTGCGCGCAGTGCCACACCTTCGAGGCTTGGATCGTGCCTGGTTACCAGCATCCCTCACCAAGTTCCAAGGACTGCGTGCAATGCCATCAGCCGCCGCCGAGCCATCTGATGGAGCATTTCTCGATGGTCTCGCAGAAGTTTGCTGGCAAGAAGGACGCGCGCGTGGATCAGTGCTTCGAGTGTCACAACACCACCAGCTGGAACGACATCGTCGGCGTCGGCTTTTACAAGCACCACTGATGTATCACCGGATTCACCTCTCCCCACCTCAGCAACAGGAGCAACCTCCATGAACACCCAGAAAAAGACGCCTTTCTTCGGCATCGCAGCGGCAGTCGCGTTGGGCTTGCTTGTCGCTGCATGCGATGGGAAAAAGGCAAATTCACCAGCTACCGTCGAAACTCAAGCCGCCGCACCGGATGCTGCCCAAAGCCAATCCACTGTGAACAGCAGCATGTCGCCAGAACTTAAAAAGGAAATGGCCGACATGTATCAAAAGATGGCGGATTGCATGCGCACTGATAAGTCCTTGGATCAGTGCAGTACAGACGCCATGAAGGATTGTCCTGTCATGCAGAAGACCGGGCATTGCCCAATTCACGAGGGGATGGGGGCGATGATGACCCACCCCATGAAGCACTCGATGGACGGCATGGATATGGATCACATGAAGGACAAGGCGCCAACGACCGGCGGGGAATAAGCGGGCTATCGCCTAGACAAATTGAGCCGAAACGCGTCATTCATCCGAATACGTCAATCGTCGATGGCCGTCCACTTTTGTTCGGCCTGACACGATTGACCTGAGTCAAAGCGCGGCGCGGGCCGCGCGCACACCATGACTCACATCCAGTACGACACCGCCCCGGCTACCGCAACGGCATAGCTGCAAGCGGAAACGCTCGGCCAGGCTGGCCACAACTTTTACCGGAGTTAGCTCGATGAAAACCCGTTTGATGAAAGCCGCATCCCCCTGCGTAGGCGCAGCCGTTCTTGCGTTCGGTCTTTCGATGACGGCGACCTACGCTGAGATGGAGCCGATGGCGCCAATGAACCCGCCCGCCGCCAAGCCCAGTACACCGGCACCGACCGCAAAGTCACCCCTCGCTGCGACTCGCAGCAACGCTCAGCTCGAAGAGGAAGTAAGAACCCTGCGCGAGCAGGTGAAGCAACTGCAGCAAGCTCACGGCATGGCACCTGGCAAGCAGCCCGACCAGGGTATGCCGAACATGCCCAAGAACGGAGGCACAAAGCCGCCAGCCGCGCCGCCGATGAAGAAAGGTTGCATGGGGATGGGCTGCATGGAAAAGGACGACGACGCGATGGGAATGCCGCCGCCTGATGGCGCCGATCCTCAGCCGATGCCAGATGCGATGCCCCACATGTAACGACACGCAGTAGCCGAGATCCGGCTCATGAGATGCCGTCGCTTGAATACCAGGAGGGTCGCCAATGCAAAGCGTTCATGAACATCGATCGGGATTGAGCCGAGGAACCAAGCTTTGGCTCGCCACTGCCGTGCTGTTGCTGCTGGCAGCAGCCTGTTACTGGTATTCCTCCGAGCACCAGAGTCACCTCTCCACGGTACTGTTCTGGGGGTTGGTTCTGGCCTGCCCGCTGATGCATCTGTTTGGACACGGCGGGCATCATCACGGCGCCGAGTCGCCGAAGAACCTCAAGTGATCGACTCGGACGTCCCTGTCTCGAGGCGACACTTCGTGCAGGGCGTTGCAGCCGCCGCATTGGGCACCCTTGTTTCGTGGCCAGCACGTTTGCTGGCGGCTGACGGCGCGCCCCGAGAATTGCGCGGGATCGAGTTCGATCTGGACATCGCCGAGCTGCCAGTGAATTTCACCGGCCGCGCGAGCGTGGCAACCGCCGTCAATGGCCAAGTGCCAGCCCCGGTGCTGCGCGTCCGCGAGGGCGACACGATCACCCTGCGCGTGACCAATCGGCTGAGCGAGCCAACCGCGGTGCATTGGCATGGCCTGCTGGTGCCGCCGGACATGGATGGCGTGCCGGGCATCAGCTTTCCCGGCATCGCGCCCGGCGAGACCTTCACCTACCGCTTCACGCTGCGCCAGTCGGGAACTTACTGGTATCACGCGCACACGTTGCATGAGCAGACCGGCTTGTACGGCGCGCTCGTCGTCGAACCGCGGGTTCTTGTGCCGCAACACACTGAACGCGACTACACCGTGCTGCTCAGCGACTGGACCGACGAAGCGCCGCTGGCGGTGTATCTCAATCTGAAAAAGATGGGCAGCTACTACAACTTCGGGCTCCCGACCGTTGGCGAGGTATTCAAGGATCTGTCGCGCCTGGGTCTGTCCGGCGCGCACCAGCGGCGCGTGATGTGGAACCGTGCGCGCATGGGCCCGACCGACTACAGCGATATATCGGCGGCGGCGTACACCTACCTCATGAACGGCGCCAATCCGGCGAGCAACTGGACCGGCGTTGCCCGCGCTGGTGAGCGCGTGCGGCTGCGTTTCGTCGGTGCCGGCACCGCAACCTACTTCGACGTGCGCATTCCCGGCCTCAAGCTGACCATCGTCGGCACCGATGGCCAGGACGTTGCGCCGGTGGAGGTTGATGAGTTCCGCATCGGCCCCGGCGAAACCTACGACGTGATCGTGCAGATGCCTGACGACAAGGCCTATACGATCTTTGCGCAATCGATGGACCGCACGGGCTTTGCTCGCGGCACGCTGGCACCGCGTGCGGGCATGCAGGCCGAAGTGCCGCAGCCCGATGCACCGGTCTGGCTCACCGATGTCGACATGATGGGCGCGATGGCCTCGATGACCGGCGAGTCAGGCCCGATGCCGAACAAGGTTCGTCATGCGCGCAGCGAATACGGCCCCGGAGTCGATATGCGCGTGGACTTTCCGCGCACCAACCTCGACGATCCGGGTCCCAATCTGCGCGGCAACGGCCGCCGCGTGCTGACCTACGCCGATCTGCACACCCCTAGCGGATCGATCGACAAGCGTGTGCCGGATCGCGAAATCGAGTTGCACCTGACCGGCAACATGGGTCGCTTCGAGTGGTCGTTCGACGGCGTCAAGCTCAGCGACGCCAAACCGATCCACTTCCGCAGCGGCGAGAGGCTGCGGGTGATCCTGGCCAATGACACCAACATGATTCATCCCATGCATCTGCACGGCATGTGGATGGAGCTGGAATCGGAACGCGGTGCGTTCCAGGTGCGCAAGCACACGATCTCCGTGCAGCCGGCGCAGCGCATCAGCTTTGCGGTCACTGCCGACGCCCCCGGACGCTGGGCCTTTCACTGTCATCTGCTGTATCACATGGCTGCAGGCATGTTCCGCGAAGTGGTGGTGGCATGAACATGCGGATGATCGTCATGGGTGGATGGATCGCCGTGCTCACGCTGTTCGACACCTCGGCGAACGCGCAGACAGGAACGGCGGAAATCGCTCCCGCACCGAGCCACTTCGGACACGAGCACGTACCGGCGTCCGCGCCGACGGTGACGCCAGCCGACAAGCCTGCAGAGACCTCGACCGGCGCGATGCGCTCGATGGACATGGCGCCAAGTCCGGCCCCTGCAGAACCGATGGCAGGAATGGATATGGGATCGACGCCGGCTTCCGGCACGACAATGGAAACGATGGACAGGGGCGCGATGCAGGGCGGTCGAGCGCCGCCGGACGCTCGCGATCCCGACGCTTACGCCGATGGCTACGAGTACACCGGCATGTCGGGTATGGAGGCGACGGACCGGATCGCGTTTGGCATGGTGTTGGCCGATGAACTGGAGTTCCTGTCGGGCAATGAAGGCGAGGGCTACGCCTGGAGCCTGCAAGGCAACTATGGTGACGACCGCAACAAGCTGTGGCTGCGCACTCAGGGCCTCAGGCTGCCGGGCGAAACCGACCCGACCACGAGTGGCGAGGCGCTGTGGTACCGCCCAAGCGCCGCATTCTGGGGAACGCAACTCGGGCTGCGGCAGGACTTCGGCGCTGGTGCGCATACCTATCTGGCCTTCGGCGCCCAAGGGCTGGCACCCTACTGGTTCGACATCGAAGCCACTGGCTATGTCGGTGACGACGGGCGACTGTCGGCACGGCTCAAGGCTGCATACGAGATGCGCTTTACCAACCGCTTGATCCTGGTTCCCAGTGTCGAGGCAAACGCCTATAGCAAGTCCGAAAGCGAGCGCGGCGTTGGCGCCGGGCTGGGCAACATCGAAGCCGGGATACGTCTGCGGTACGAGCTGCACCGCAAGTTCGCACCCTACATTGGTTATGTGGGGGAGCGTTCCTTCGCAGGTACCGCCGATCGACGCCGCCTGGCAGGTGACCCGGTCAACGAGCGCCGGTTCGTGGCGGGCATCCGAATGTGGTGGTGAAAGGAATTGCGGCCGCAGGCGATGCCGCCCGCCTAATTGCCTGGTCACGATCTCGCTGCTCAGCGTTCCTTCGCCCTCGGACGACCAGGGTATGGCTTACGCTGCTGAGCCTGGTGCCGACACTGCGGATCATGCAAACCGGAATCCTTCGATGACGTCATCCTTGAACCCGGCAGCATCCAGCCCTTTCGGGCTGCCGGTACTCGAGCAGCCAATTCCTGTCTCGGCGGCAGCGATGAAACTGATCGCGCGGGGCATCGAGCACTTGTGGGCGCGCATCCTCGCTGCGAATGCGATGGACGACTCGCGCCCCCTGTTGCTGAGTTACGACGTCCATCCCTCACCCGAAGGCCCGGTGCTGATCGAGGTCAATACCAACGCTGGCGGCGTCCTCACTGCGATACAGGCCGCTCGCCACGGCAATGACTGCTGCGCCGACTGGCAGCAGGGCATGCTGGAGGACCGGCTGCTCGCATTGTTCCGCCGCGACCTGCTGGGCGACGACGCCAACATGACTGGCGTCGTGGCGATCGTCGACGATCAACTCGCGTCACAGCCCTTGCTCGCGGAGATGCTGGAGATTGCGGACCTGCTGCGACCCTTTGCACGGGAGGTTCGTGTCGTCGATGCGGCCGAACTGAGTTTCGGCGACGGCCGCCTGCAACACGCGGGCGTGCCGATTGATCGTATCTACTGGCGCAGCACCGACTTCCTGCTGACTGCACCCGAACATGCTCCCGTGCGCCGTGCGGTGTCTGAGGGAGCGACTATTCTCGCGCCGTCGCCGCAGGCATACGAGGCCATCGCCGACAAGCGTCGTTTCATCGAATGGTCGAAACACGCCGAACTCGCGCGGGACGCAGTGACCGGGCAGTCGTTTCGCATCGCCGAGACGGTCCCGATGAGCGCACGTTCGGCAGCCGAGTGGTACGCCGAACGCAGCGAGTGGGTGTTCAAGCCCGGGTCCGGCTACGCGAGCCGCGGCGTGTACGTCGGCAAGAGCATCAGCCGCCACAAGCTCGACGAGTTGCCGGCGGATGCCTACCTCGCCCAGCGCTACGCACCTCATCCCGTCATCGACCGGGACGGCAAGGAATGGAAGTACGACGTGCGCTTCTTTGCCGACCGAGGTCGTGTCATCGGCGCTTCCGCGCGCGTGTTCCACGGGCAGGTTGTCGGCATGCGGACACCGGGAAGTGGCTTTGCCCCGATTCAGGTCGGTAGTTCGTGCTGCCTGATCGGCGCTCTGGCGGCGGCCAGTCGCGATCAGGACATCGAATCGCGCAGCACTCCCTAGCGTCCGGCGCTTCTGATCGAAATATGGAAGCCTGAGGGAGCGAACGTAAAATACAAAGCGCTTGCCCATCTGCTGATTCACCGGCGAAGCGCCGCGAGGTCTCCGTGAATACTGTTCGCACGCAATGGCGAGGCTCCGCGCGCTTGGGTATCGGCTGGGGCGCTTTCAAGGGACGCTCCGGTGACAACGCAGCGCACGCCCACCACGCGATCCAGATGCTGCTGGCCGAGTCTCCCCAGGCGCTATGGACGCCGATGGCCGGGTGGCAGTCGTATCGCGGCGTGGTCATCGGACATAACCAGCAGCACCAGCTTGCACCGACCAGTGAAGACGTCGTTCTGGTGTATCTCGATCCCGATTCCGACGCGGGTCGTCGCGTGCGCATGCTGCTGGCCGACGGTTTCACGGTGCTGTCGGATGAGCAGACGAACAGGGCACGAACCGCAGTGAACGCATCGGAGGACCGCCGGCTGGATCGCCTGCTCGTCGAAGCCATCCAGCCGACGCCGGACGCGGATGCGAGCATGCAGTCAGCGGACCCTGTCATCGCTGCGCTCCTCGCTGCGCTGCCCGCTGCAATCCCCGACTCATTGCCGGCGGCGCGCCTGGCCCGTGAAGCCGGTCTGTCCACGAGCAGGTTCCTGCATCGCTTCAGTGCGCATGCCGGCCTGCCGCTGCGACCCTATCTTCGCTGGCGACGGCTGCTTACCGCGATGGCCGGCGTGATGCGCGGGGACCCCTTGACTGATGCGGCGCTGGCCGCCGGTTTCGCGGACGTGGCGCACTTCAATCGCACGGTCCGGCGGCATTTCGGCATCACGCCAGGCGTGCTGCTGCGACTGAACGATCGCGCTTAGCCATTTCGTTCAAGACCCGATGGCAGCGGCAGCGGCATGGTCCCCAGCACTCGCCGGAGATTCAGATGCCTTCCATTCTTCGCACCCTCGTTCGATACGGTGCCTATCCGCTGATCGCGGGCGGCGCAGCAACCCTTCTGGTCGCGCTGGCCAGCGCAGGCGTGTCCTACTGGCCGGTCTTTCCTCTGATCGTGGCCTCCGCCATCGCCTGCGTGGCGCTGCTCGAACGCGTCGCGCCTTTCGAGAACGCCTGGAACTCCGATCACGGCGGCGACACGGCGGTCGATGCGGCGCACTTCCTGGTGAGCTACCTGCTGATCCAGAGCGCGGTCGCAATCGCCTTCGGACTCCGAGCATTGCTGCCCGAGACCTGGGTGCTATGGGCTCACATGGCACCGATGGTGTTGCAGGTGCTGCTGGCCGGCGCTGTGATGGATTTGGGGCTGTACGCAATGCACCGCGCCAGTCACGCGAGCGGCCTGCTGTGGCGCTTGCACGCGATCCATCACAGCCCCGAGCGTCTGTACTGGCTCAATGGCGGGCGCCGTCATCCGCTGTCAGCACTGGTTCTCGCGGGCCCAGGGCTGATCGCATTGCTGCTGCTCGGGGCGACACCGATTGCGGTCGGCGCCTGGCTGAGCTTCATGAGCGTTCACCTTGCATTCCAGCACGCCAATCTCGACTACCGCCTCGGCCCCGTCCGATCCTTGCTGGGCGTCTCCGAGATGCACCGTTGGCACCATAAGCGGGAATTCGAGGATGCGCAGGTCAACTTCGGCGAGGTGTGGCTGATCTGGGATCACCTGTTCGGGACGTTCCACGATGCGCCTCGCAGCCCGGGTGTCGGTGAAGTCGGCTTACACGGCCAACCGATGCCGGAGCGTTACTGGCAGCAGCTACGCTGGCCGTTCCGAAGGAGCAATTGACAGCGCGCTTGGCGATCTCGGCGAACGTATGTCTGCCGCAATGTTGAGGTCCTCGGGAGGACGGTGCGCCATGCCACCAGTTCCTTCGCCGAGATTCGGCGTAACCGGAAACACTGCGCTACCCGACATGCTTGACTCTTGACTAGAGTCCAGGGTTTACAGTCGCTCCACATTCAGCAGATTGAACAGGAGCGACCCATGGCTACTCTCACAATCGGCAAGCTTGCCAAGCTGGCCGATACCTCGATCGACACCGTTCGTTACTACGAGCGGGAAGGACTGATCGCGCCGCCGTCAAGGCGGGAATCCGGCTATCGCGACTACCCCACGGAGGTCGTCGAGCGTCTGAAGTTCATCCGCCGTGCCAAGGATCTGGGTTTCACACTGGCCGAGATCACCGAGCTGCTGACCTTGACCGCCCAGAGCGAGCGGGACATGGCCGGGATGAAGCGGGCTGCCGAACAGAAGCTGGCGCTGGTACAGGACAAGATTCGCGAGCTGAACCGCATCCGCGAGGGCCTCCAGCATCTGGTCGACGCTTGTCCCGGTCACGGGGCTCTTTCGTCTTGCCCGATCGTCAATGCCTTGAATCAGGAGTCCCGGTCATGAGCAGCATCCACCACGGCGCGCACGAATCCGACGAGCAACCGGTCAGTACGGTCGACTCGGCAAACCCTGCCACGTCTACAAGCCCGTCCTGCTGTTCCGGCAAGACAACGAACGCCGGCGCGCACGAAGTACATGGTCATCACCAGCACGATCACCCACACGGCAGCGGCCCGGCCGCCGTTGAAGTGAAGGACCCGGTCTGTGGCATGACG
>NZ_CAISIQ010000545.1 GCF_903885465.1 uncultured Nevskia sp. | reverse complement strand
GGCTGCGCGTCTCAGCGGCTGCTGTACAGAACCTGTTCGTTGCGCCAGTCGAAGACGATGCCCTCGGGCACGATCTGGGCGATGCGCGGGCCTTCGCTCAGGGCGTCGCCCTCGCGATAGCGGCGGCCGTTGATCAGCACGAAGCGGCGCTGCGGATTGTCGTTGTAGACATGCACGTCGATGCTGATCGGCGGGAACTCGGCCCGGTACGCCGGCGGCATGTCTTTCAGGCGCTGGACCGATGCCGCGGAGGCTGGAGTCGGGACAGGAGCCGGCGCGGCCTGACGTACTGCCGGTGCTGGAGCCGGACCCGCTGTCGGGCTCGCGGCCGTCGCTGCCGAACTTGCCGTCACCGGCACGTATTCCTCGATCGGAATCACCAGGTCTTCGCCGGCCGCAGGTGTCGTGTTGCTCGGCGTCGCATTCGCGTTGGTCACCAGCTGCCTGGCTTGCGGCTGGGGCGCTGGCGCTGCGGACGATGGTTTGGGATCGAGCTTGAAGGACGTCGACGAAGGCGACGACGCGGCCGGTTTCGCGGCGATCACCGGCGCCGGTTCACGCGGCTGTGATGGCGTCACCAAAGTCGAACCGTCATCAACCTGCATGCCCCCGGTAGCCTCTTCAGCGACCGGAGCGGCTGCGGCATCGGGTGTGTCGCCATCGGTCAGATCGTCGAGCGAGGCAATGCTGGCGCTGTCCTCGATGCGTGCATCCTGGGATTCATCGGCTGGATTCGCAGCAACAGGCGCAGCCGGGGCAGCCGGCGCGGGGTCGTGGGTGACCTCGACGAAAGCCGATTCGGCCGGAGCGGTATCTGCTGCTGCCGGATGCCTGCTGCGCAGGAACGCGAACACGGCCAGCGCCACGATCGCCACGGCGACGACGCCCAGAATGATCGGCCGTCGGCCCGGTTGCTGCCGCTTGGCCGGTGGCGGTACGGCCACTTCTTCGAGCGCGGTGGGCGCCTGGCCCAGCTTGCGCTCGCGTTCGGCACGTTTCAGGGCATCGAGGATCAGACTCATGGCGCGTCCCTCAGCGACGGCGTGCCGGGTTTCGGCGACAGGTTGCCCAGCAGCATCAAGGTGCGGGTGCCGGCGATGCCGTCAGCGGGCAAGCCGTGGCTAGTCTGGAAACGCAGTACCTGCGTCTTCAGCTCCGTCCCGAAGTTGGTTGGCAGGGCACCGCTCAGGGTCTTGCCATCGGCTTTCGCCAAAGCCCGGCGCAGCCACAGTACGGAATTGCCACGCGTCTGACTGTCGATCTGGGATTCCTCGATCGGCCGCTGCCAGAGCATCAGGAATTCGCTGTTCCATAGCGGATCCAGCGTTGCGAACGGCAGCCGCAGCGGGCCGTCAGCGGTATCGATGATGGCGTTGTCGCCATCGACTGCGCGCAGCAGCGCGTACTGGCGGCTGCCGTCTTCGAACTCCAGGGTCAGGATCGCCGGATGGTTCATCTGCCGCAGCTCGTCCCAGCTGGCGTCGCCCTTGTAGCAATCGATGGCATTGCGGGCCAGCGCGCGGCACACATTCTGGCCACGCGGAATGCTCAGGCCCGGCTGCCACAGGCCGATCAGCCGCGACATCACCGCCGGCAGCGGCTGGGCCGTTGCCTGCAGCGCGCCGACGCCGGAAGGCTTCGCGGCCGGCGCGGGTGCCGGCGCAGGCGCGGCAACTGGCGCGGGCTTCGGCTGCTCGGCGGCAACCACGGCAGCAGGCTTGGCTTCCGCCTTGCTGCCGCCATTCAGCGTCTGGTTCAGCAGTACGCCGGCAATCACCAGCGCCGCGATCGCCAGCGCCGATTCGACCCAGGGCAGCGGCACGGCTCGCGGCCGCAGGCGCTTGGCCAGCCAGCCGGAGGCCGATTGGCTCGGCTGTACGCCGGTCACTTCAACAGCCGCCTGATCGACGATCGCCGGCGTTACCGACCGCAGACCACGCGCATAGGCGCCGAGCAGCGAGCGATCGCAGATGATGTTGATCTGGCGCGGAATGCCGCGCGCGTAGCGATGCACGCTGCGCATCGCGGCGTCGGTGAACAGGTCCGACGGACCGCCGACCACATGCAGGCGATGGATGATGTACTGCATCGTCTCGGTCAGGGTCAGCGGCGTCAGATGGAAACGCGCCGTGATCCGGCTCGCCAGCTGGCGCAGCTCCGGCCGATTGAGCAGCTCGACCAGCTCCGGCTGGCCGATCAGCATGATCCGCAGCAGCTTTTCCTTGGTCGTTTCGAGATTGGTCAGCAGCCGCACCTGTTCGAGCACCGGCGTCGGCAGGTTCTGCGCTTCGTCGATGATCAGCACCGTGCGCCGGCCGGCGGCATGGCTGGCGAGCAGATGCTGATTCAGCGCATCGACCAGGGTCTTGATCGAATGCCCGGACGGATCATTGCTGCGACCGGGGTAGTCCACGCCCAGCTCGTCGAGGATCGAGGCAACGAACTCGACCTCGTTCTGACGCGGGTTGTGGATCATCGCGATGTCCACGTTATCCAGCTTCTGCGCGAGCAGGGTGCGGACGATCGTGGTCTTGCCGGTGCCGACTTCGCCGGTCAGCTGCACGAAACCGCCGTACTGGCCGGTGCCGTAAAGCAGATGGCCGAGCGCCTCCTGATGGCGCGAGCTCATGTACAGGAAGGCCGGATCGGGGGCGATCGAAAACGGCGGCTCGCGGAGTTTGTAATGCGCGGCGTACAAGGGCGGAAACGGAGTCTGAAAAGGCGCCGGAGATAGGCTGCGCGAGTATAACGAAAGGCTTGCTCGCCTCCGGTTCCGTCTTAAGACCTTTAGCTTCTCCGAGTCTTCGAAGCCTGAATATCGACGACATCGGCGTCGAAACGGCCGCGCGCCAGTTGCACGGAAATCCGCTCGCCTTCGCTCAGTTCGGTGCTGTCGCGAAGGATGCGGCCATCGGCACCAGTCGCCAGCGCGTAGCCACGCTCCAGCACGGCGGACGGATTCAGGCTGTTCAGCAGCGCTTCGGCCTGACGCAACCGAGCGCGCCGTTCGGCGAGCACACTGCTGCCGGCGCGCATCAAACGATCGGCGAGCAGGCGCAGCTGGCCTTGCCGCAGCACGATGCGTGGCAGCGGCGCGGCGGCTTCGAAGCGCTGTTCTTGGCGGCGCAGACGTTCCGAGCTCGCCGCGAGGCGACTGCTCATCGCGTGGCGCAGGCGCTCGTCGAGTTCATCGAGCCGTTGCGCCCGCTCCTGCAGCCGGCGACCTGGATGCAGGCTCTGCAGGCGGCCCGACGTCTGGGCCAGACGCTCGCGCAACTGCAGCAGCCGACGATTGACCAGGCCGATCAGCGCGATATCGAGCGTGTCGACGCGCGAATAACGCTCGGCAATATCCGGCGTTGCCAGTTCAGCGGCGGCGGTCGGCGTGGCGGCGCGGAGATCGGCGGCGAAATCGGCGATCGTGAAGTCGATCTCGTGGCCGACGCCCGAAACCACCGGCACCGTGCAGGCGCGGATCGCCCTGGCCACGCCCTCATCGTTGAACGCCCACAGATCTTCCAGCGAGCCGCCGCCGCGGGCGAGCAGGATGACATCGACCGGCGCCCGCAGCGGCAGTTCGCGCAGCGCCCGGATGATCGCCGGCGGCGCTTCCTTGCCTTGCACCGGGACTGGCAAAAGCATCACTTCAGCTAGCGGCCAGCGGCGACGCAGCGCGTTGATGATGTCCTGCAACGCCGCACCGGTGCCCGAGGTGATCACGCCGATGCGGCGCGGCAGCTTCGGCAGCGGCCGTTTCAGCGCGGCATCGAACAGGCCTTCGGCGGCGAGCCTGGCTTTCAACTGCTCGAAGGCTCGCAGCAGCGCACCGGTGCCGGCTGCCTCCAGATGCTCGACGATCATCTGCAGCTCGCCACGCGCCGGATAGATGCCAACCTTGGCGCGCACCAGCACCGCATCGCCGTCCTTCGGCTGCGGACGGACGTAGTAGTTGGTGTTCTTGAACATCGCGCAGCGCAACTGGGCGCGCTCGTCCTTCAAGGTGAAATACCAGTGGCCGGAGGCGGGACGCGAAAAGTTCGAGATCTCGCCGGACACCCAGACGCTCGGCAGGCTGTCTTCCAGCAGGCCGCGCAGGATGTCGGCCAGTTCGGAAACGGAATAGGTGGTGCGCGCCGGCACGCCGCGGGAGGCTTCGTTCATCGGGCAAGCCTAGCGGCATTCAGCGCCGCATGGCAGAGCGCCGCGGATGGTTCAGCGTGGCGGCCAGGTCAGCTCGAAATCGACGGTGACGAACGGCCTTTGATTGGTCAGCCTGCGGGTGCCCAGACCGAGCCCGACCCGCAAGGGCGTCGGGCCGATATCGTTGAACGCCAAGCCCAGACCCTTGACCTGGTAACTGGGATCACCATCGAGCCAGGCATTCGGCCCCATCGTCCAGCCACTGTAGCTTCGATACCCCGTGAAGCTTCTGACGATGAACAGGCTGTGCCTGCTGGTCTGGTCACGGCAGTCGGCCCGCTCGATGAACACGCCGCAGCCGAAGCCCTTGACCAGCGATTGGGCCGCCAGCGGCGTCAGCCAGTTGAAGTTGAAATGCAGGAGACGGCGGTGCTCGGGGGCGGTAGCGCTGTCGATTACGGTCGATTCCGCGTGCGCCGGCAGGCCTATCACCAGGCCGAGCAAGCTCAGACGCAACAACAGGACTGGAGGGAATTTCACGGGCCGTACCGCCGTTTCGGGTCGGCAATGGCTTGCCGGATTGTGAAACTTACGGCCCCGGATTCAGCTTCTGGAGCGGCCGGGTTGCCGTCGGTAGCGTTGGTCGGAGCAACGGGAGGCCGGCGTTTTTTTTATACTATCGGATGGATACCAAGAACCCCGCTTCCCGCATCGACCTCGAAGCCCTGACGTTCGACGACGTCCTGCTGCAACCGGCTTATTCCGAGGTGCTTCCGCGTCAGGTTGACCTGCGCACCCCGCTCACCGCCCGGATCACCTTGAACATCCCGCTGTTGTCGGCGGCGATGGACACGGTGACCGAATCCGGCCTGGCGATCGCGCTGGCCCAGGAAGGCGGCATCGGCATCATCCACAAGAACATGACCCCGGCGCGGCAGGCGGCCGAGGTTCGCGCGGTGAAGAAGTACGAGAGCGGCATCATTGCCGATCCGATCACCGTGCCGCCGGGCATGACCATCGCCGACGTGCTGGCGCTGACCCGGGCCAATCACATCTCCGGCGTGCCGGTGGTCGATGGCGACAAGCTGGTCGGCATCGTCACCAGCCGCGATCTGCGCTTCGAAACGCGCATGGATCAGCCGGTGTCGAAGATCATGACCCCGCAGCCGCGGCTGGTGACGGTCAAGGAAGGCGCGCCGCGCACCGAGGTCATCGAACTGCTGCACGAGCACCGCATCGAGAAGGTGCTGGTGGTCAACGAGGCTTTCCAGTTGCGCGGCATGATCACGGTCAAGGACATCCAGAAGTCCACCGAACATCCGCTGGCCTGCAAGGACGAGCATGGCCGTCTGCGAGTCGGCGCTGCAGTCGGTACCGGCGCCGATACCGACGAGCGCGTTGCAGCACTCATTGAAGCTGGCGTCGACGTCATCGTCGTCGACACCGCTCACGGCCATTCCAAAGGCGTCATCGACCGTGTTCGCCAGATCAAGCAGCAGTACGGCGATCGCGTGCAGATCATCGGCGGCAACATTGCTACTGGCGCTGCGGCACTGGCGCTGGTCGAAGCGGGTGCCGACGCGGTCAAGGTCGGTATCGGCCCTGGTTCGATCTGCACCACGCGCATCGTCGCCGGTGTCGGCGTGCCGCAGATCAGCGCGGTGATGTCGGTTGCCGCCGCACTCAAGGATCTCGGCATTCCGTTGATCGCCGATGGTGGCGTGCGCTACTCGGGCGACTTCGCCAAGGCGCTGGCTGCCGGCGCCTATGCGGTGATGGTCGGTTCGATGCTGGCCGGCACCGAGGAAGCACCGGGCGATGTCGAGCTCTACCAGGGGCGCTCGTACAAGAGTTATCGCGGCATGGGCTCGCTCGGCGCGATGGCGCAGGGCTCGAAGGATCGCTACTTCCAGGACACCACGGCGGAAGTCGAAAAGCTGGTGCCGGAAGGCATCGAAGGCCGCGTGCCGTACAAGGGCCCGATGGCGGCGATCGTCCATCAGCTGATCGGCGGCCTGCGCGCCAGCATGGGCTACACCGGCTGCCAGAACACCGAAGAACTGCGCACCGTCACCCGCTTCGTGAAGATCACCTCCGCCGGCATGCGCGAGTCGCACGTCCACGACGTGGCGATCACCAAGGAAGCACCGAACTACCGCACCCAGAGCTGAAGATCCGATGACTGCTGCTGCCGTTGCCGTGAAGCAGATGCCGACGCCGACTCCAGATATCCACGCCGACCGGATTCTGATCCTCGATTTCGGCTCGCAGTACACCCAGCTGATCGCGCGTCGGGTGCGCGAACTCGGCGTCTACTGCGAACTGCATCCCTGGGACATGTCCGAGGACGAGGTCCGCGCGTTCGCACCGAAAGGTGTGATCCTGTCCGGCGGCCCGGAATCGGTCACCCAGCTGAAGGCGCCGCGCGTGCGTGACGCGGTCTGGGATCTGAAGGTGCCGGTGCTCGGCATCTGCTACGGCCTGCAGGCGATGGCCCATCAGCTGGGCGGCAAGGTCGAAGCGCACGATTCCAAGGAGTTCGGCTACGCCGAAATACGCGCGCGCGGCCATTCCGAACTGCTGCGCGACATCGAAGACCGGGTCAGCGAAGAAGGCCACGGCCTGCTCGATGTCTGGATGAGCCACGGCGACCGCGTGGTCGAAATCCCGCCCGGCTTCAAGCTGATCGCCAGCACCCGCGACGTGCCGATCGCCGGCATCGCCGATGAGGCGCGCCATTACTACGGCCTGCAATTCCATCCGGAAGTCACGCACACGACGCAGGGCATGCGCATCTACTCGCGCTTCGTCCACGAGATCTGCGGCTGCGGCCATGCCTGGACCTCCGACAACATCATCAGCGATGCCATCGAGCGCGTGCGCGCGCAGGTCGGCAGTGGCCGCGTGCTGCTGGGTCTGTCCGGCGGTGTCGACTCCTCGGTGGTCGCGGCGATGCTGCACAAG
>NZ_CAISIQ010000544.1 GCF_903885465.1 uncultured Nevskia sp. | reverse complement strand
CAGCTTCTCGATGTCCTCACCCTTCTTGCCGATAACGATACCCGGACGCGCAGTGTGGATCGTGACGCGCGCCGACTTGGCCGGGCGATCGATCTGCACGCGGCTGACCGAAGCCTGCGCCAGCTTCTTGAACAGGAACTCGCGCACCAGGCGATCCTTGTTCAGGTTATCGGCGTAGGCACCGCGCTCGGCGTACCAGTTCGACGTCCAGGCCGTCGAAATGCCGAGACGGAACAGATTCGGATTGATCTTGTGACCCATGAATACTCTTCCCGTTAACTCTTGGTGCTGCCGTCGGAGACGCGAATCGTGACGTGGCTCGTGCGCTTCAGGATGCGGTCTGCACGACCCTTGGCACGCGGCCGGATACGCTTCATCGTCGGGCCTTCATCGACGAAGATCTCGGAGATCTTCAGCTCGTCGACATCGGCACCGTTATTGTTTTCGGCATTGGCAATCGCCGATTCGAGGACCTTGAGCAAGATTCCCGATGCGCGGTTGCGCGAGAACTTGAGCAGGTTCAGCGCCTGATCGACCTTCTGGCCGCGAACCTGGTCAGCGACCAGACGCGCCTTCTGGGGCGAGAGACGAACGAACTTGAGAACAGCCTGGGTCTGCATGTCTGTCTCCTTAGCTCGACTTCTTGTCGCCGGCCGTATGGCCCTTGAAGGTACGGGTCGGCGAGAACTCGCCCAGCTTGTGGCTGATCATGTTCTCGGTGATGAAAACCGGCACGTGGAGACGGCCGTTGTGCACCTGCATGGTCAGACCGACCATGTCCGGCGAAATCATCGAACGACGCGACCAGGTCTTGATCGGCTTCTTGACGCGGCTGCCCTGGGCATCGCTCACCTTCTTTGCGAGATGGTGATCGATGAACGGACCTTTCTTGACGGAACGCGACATGACGGGCTCTCGAATTACGTGAGTTACTTCTTGTGACGGCTGCGCACGATGAACTTCTGCGTGCGCTTGTTATTGCGGGTCTTGAGACCCTTGGCCTTCTGGCCCCACGGCGAAACCGGGTGCGGATTGCCCTGACCGGACTTGCCTTCACCACCACCGTGCGGGTGATCGACCGGGTTCATGACGACACCGCGGACGGTCGGACGAATACCCTTCCAGCGCTTGGCGCCAGCCTTGCCGTAATGGCGCAGGTTGTGCTCGCTGTTGGAAACTTCGCCGAGGGTGGCGCGGCATTCCGTATGCACCAGGCGCATTTCGCCCGAACGCAGACGAACCGTCGCGTACTCACCTTCACGAGCAACCAGCTGCACGGCGGCACCGGCCGAGCGCGCCAGCTGGGCGCCCTTGCCGATACGCAGTTCGATGCAGTGAATCGTCGAACCGACCGGAATGTTGCGGATCGGCAGGCTATTGCCCGGCTTGATCGGCGCATCCGAACCGGACTGGATCGCATCGCCAACACTCACGCCCTTCGGCGCGATGATGTAACGACGTTCGCCATCCTTGTACAACAGGAGCGCGATGTGCGCGCTGCGGTTCGGATCGTATTCAATCCGCTCGACCTTGGCCGCGATGGAATCCTTGTCACGCTTGAAATCGATCAGGCGATAGTGCTGCTTGTGACCGCCGCCCTGATGACGCGTGGTGATGTGGCCGTGGTTGTTGCGACCACCGTTCGAGTGCTTGGCCTCGAGCAGCGGTGCATACGGACGACCCTTGAATAGCTCCGGGTGCGTCACTGAAACAACGTGACGGCGACCTGGGCTGGTCGGTTTCATTTTCTGGAGAGGCATTTCTCGTCGCTCCGATTAGCTGTTGGCGCCAGCCAGGAAATCAATTTCCTGACCTTGGGCGAGCGTCACGTAGGCTTTCTTCCAGTCGGAACGAACGCCGGTGGCACCGCCGAAACGCTTGACCTTGCCCTTCACGTTCAGCGTCCGAACCGCTTCAACCTTGACGTTGAAAAGCTTTTCGATCGCCGCCTTGATTTCCGGCTTCTTGGCGTCGCGCAGAACCTTGAACACGGCCTCGTTGCTCTTTTCAGCAGCGCGCGTGCTCTTTTCCGAGACGACCGGCGCCAGGATCAGCTGGTGCAGGCGTTCGCCCGAGATCTTGATCTTGCTCATGACAGCCAGGCCTCCAGCTTCTTGACGGCCGGGGCAGTCAGAAGCACCTTCTTGAATGACAGCAGCGAGACCGGATTGATGCCGTTGACGTCAACCACGTTCACGCGGTGCAGGTTGCGCGCCGACAGGAACAGGTTGTGGTCCAGCGTATCGGTGACGATCAGGATGTCGTTGGCACCAACGACATTCAGCTTCTCGACCAGCGTCTTGGTCTTCGCGGCTTCGACGGTGAAGCTGTCGGCGATGATCAGCGAGCCATTGCGGTTCAGTTCGGAGATGATCGAGCGGATTGCACCGCGATACATCTTCTTGTTGACCTTCTGGCTGTGATCGCGCGGCACGGCAGCAAACGTCTTGCCGCCGCCACGCCACAGCGGGCTGCGGATCGAACCGGCGCGAGCCTGGCCCGTGCCCTTCTGCTTCCACGGCTTCTTGCCGCCGCCACGAACCATCGCTTTCGACTTCTGAGCCTTGGTACCGGCGCGGCTGCCATTCAAATAGGCAGTCACAACCTGGTGCACGAGGGCTTCGTTGTAGTCGACGCCGAAAACGGCGTCAGCCACATTCAGCGTGCTGTTGCTTGAGTGTAGTTGGAGATCCATGTCGCCCAGTCCAATGAACTACTTACTTGACCGTCGGATGCACGACGACGTCGGCACCCTTGTGTCCGGGCACGGCGCCCTTGACGAGCAGCAGATTGCGCTCGACGTCGATGCGGACCACGTCCAGATTCAGGGCACTGATGTTGTCCGAACCCATGTGGCCGGCCATCTTCTTGCCCTTCCAGACCTTGCCCGGACTCTGGCGCTGACCGATGGAGCCCGGCACGCGATGCGACAGCGAGTTACCGTGGCTGGCACGACCGCCGCCGAAATTCCAACGCTTCTGAACACCT
>NZ_CAISIQ010000543.1 GCF_903885465.1 uncultured Nevskia sp. | reverse complement strand
TGTCGAGCTTGTAGTCGATGTGTGCGTGCTTGTCGTAGGGCGCGTGCTCCTTCACCGACAGGAAATACAGGAACAGCGGCTGGGCACCATTCGGGCCGGCGCGGTGCTCGCGGATCAGCTTGATCGCCGCCTCGGCCATGCGTGGTGTTTCGGCGATGTCCCATTCATCGCCAGGGTATTTGTCGTACTCGGGGAAGTCGCGCAGGGTCAGGATCTGATCGGCGCCCATCAAATCGTAAGTGCGGCCGGCGCCGTAGAAGCGCTTGAAGGTCGGCATCAGCACGATGGTGTGATAGCCCTGTGCCTTCAGCACCCGGAACAGATTGGTCTGGGTGCGGGTGCCGATGGTAGTGAACACGCGGGCGCGATGGGCGCCGAAATCGTCCGGTACCAGACCGCTCAGCGCCGAGAACTCGGACAGCCAGGTCTTGCCGCCGAAGGTGTGAGTGCGCAGCAAGCCCATCGCCCGGGTTTCCGGGCTGCGCTCGAACATCGGCAGCGGCGGCAGCGCCGCGCCCGGCAGCTGGAACTGGCGCGGGTTGAAGGTCGATTCGTGCAGCCACAGCACCACGTCTGGATGCGTTGGCAAGACCGGACGAGCCTGCTCGCCGAGGGCGACCTCGGCGGTCAGGAACGGCGTCGGATCGCCCTCGTGCAGCGGCACCTCGAATTCGTAGATCTGCAGGGAGAACAGCAGTCGGCTGACGACGCCGCACTTGTTCGCGGCGTTGCAGTTGGCATCGTCGAGCCAGACTTCCCAGGTGTGGTGATGACGCAGCGCGGTCAGTGCGCCGACCAGCGAGAGCGCCACCACGGCGGCGCCGATACGCAAGCGGCGCGGCAGACGAGCGCTGCGCGGCGTCGCCAGCGTGGCGTCGACGATCAGCAGCAGCAGCACGGTGCTGAAGCCGGCCAGGGTCGTGTAGATGCGCGGGTACTGGCGGACGATGGTCCAGTTTGCCGGCTCGGTCACGAACGACCAGTCGGCGACGATCAGCCGGGTGTAGAAGTAGACGAACTTCAGCTCGCCCATGCCGTAGATGAACAGCGCGAAAGCTGCCGCAATCGACAGGCTCCAGACCCAGCGGCCGGTCAGGCTCAGCAGCAATGCCAACGGCAACAGGAACAGGCTGGCGTTGATCAGCAGGCACCAGGCGTCGGCGGAATCCTGCACCGACACGAACAGCGCCGCGCCGATCACCAGGCAGCGCAGCAACAGCAGCAAGATCCGCGCGACCGCAGTCGCGCGAGACTTCAGGCTACTCAACGAAGACCGCCGTTGCTCGCGTCGCGAGGACGGCTAGGGAATGGGGCGCGGGCGGTCTTGGTCAAGGATGGCGGGCAGTTTCGGTCAGGTCGCGTCGATCAGGGCGAGAAGCTCGGCAGTCTTCGCTTCCATCAGCCCGGGGTTGGCGCGCGATTCTACATTCAGACGCAGCACGGGCTCGGTGTTGGAGCCGCGCAAGTTGAAGCGCCACTCGGCGAACTCCACCGACAGGCCATCGACCTTCTCGACCTTGGCGTCGCCGGTGGCGTACTTCGCCTCGACCTTGGCGATCGTGCCCTTCACGTCCGACACCTTGCGGTTGATCTCGCCCGAAGCCGGGAACTTCGCCTGGCGGTCCTCCACCAGCTGCGACAAGCTCATGCCGCTCGCCGAAATCAGACCGGCCACCAGCAGCCACGGGATGTTGCCGTTGTCGCAGTAGGCGAAATCGCGGAAGTAGTGATGGGCGCTCATCTCGCCGCCGTAGATCGCGTTCTCCAGGCGCATGCGCTCCTTGATGAAGGCGTGGCCGGTCTTTGACTGGATCGGCAAGCCGCCGGCGGTCTTGACCATGTCGACCGTGTTCCAGGTCAGGCGCGGGTCATGGATGATCTTCGCGCCGGCTTCGAGCTTGAGCATCGCTTCGGCGAGCAGGCCGACGATGTAATAGCCCTCGATGAAGCCGCCCTTCTCGTCGAACAGGAAGCAGCGATCGAAATCGCCGTCCCAGGCCACACCGAAATCGGCCTTGTGCTCGATCACGGCGGCGGACGTCGCTGAGCGCATCTCCGGCAGCAGCGGGTTAGGAATACCGTTCGGGAACGTGCCATCCGGCTCGTGATGGATCTTGATGAACTCGAACGGCAGGTGCGGTTCCAGTGCATCGATGACCAGGCCGGCCGAGCCGTTGCCGGCGTCGACGACGATCTTCAGCGGCTTCAGGACCTTCGGATCGACATAGCCGAGCAGATGCTTGACGTAGTCCGGCCGGTAGTCGTGCAGCGTGCGCTTGGATTCGCCGGTCGGTACCGTCGCGGTCGAGGCGGCGGTGGCTTCTTCGAGTGCGCGCAGGCCGGTGTCGCCGGAGATCGGGATCGCGCCGCCCTTGACCAGCTTCATGCCGTTGTAATCCATCGGATTGTGGCTGGCGGTGACCATGATGCCGCCGTCGATGCCCGGCTGGAACGACGCGAAGTAGACCTCTTCGGTGCCGCCCAGGCCGATGTCGACCACTTCGACGCCGCCTTCGACCAGGCCGTGCGCCAGCGCATTCAGCAACTCGGCACTGGACAGGCGCACATCACGGCCCAGCGCGACGCGCTTCGGGCTGAACGCTGCGGCATAAGCGAGGCCGAGGCGATAGGCAACGTCGACATTCAGTTCATCGGGAACGCGGCCACGGATGTCGTAAGCCTTGAAGCAGGGCAGGCGCTGGGTCATGAGTTTGGGTCTTTGGTGTGGGTTTCGTTGTCGCGGCGGAGAGCATGCAACAGGTCGGGGTGCGGCCGATGTAAACAAAGCAGGCTGTATGCCTGATCGCGCGCCCGTATGGCGAAATCACATGCAGAAATTATGCTTGAGCTTCGCGGCCACAGAGGGGACAATCCGCGCCGGTCCGCGCTGGTGCCCCCGCGACGGCAAGCCGTGAACCCCGCCAGGCCCGGAAGGGAGCAACGGTAGCGGTGCAGCCGGGCGCCGGGGTGTCGCTAGCGCGGGCCACTTTTTCCAAGTTGCATCGATACGGCTCGCCTGGTGCGAGCCGTTTTCGTTTTCAGCTCCCAGTGCGGCGCGGGACCGTGCTGGCCGCCGCGCCCATCGAATGGGGCGAATCAGATTTCTGCAATTGCGAATAATCTCAAATCGAGATATTTTGATGCATGGTCATGCATGTCATTGCGAAGAGAACGCTGCGCCAATTCTGGGCCGCGAATCCCGACGCCGAAATGCCGCTGACGCGCTGGCATAGCCAGATGGTCAAAGGTCAGTTCAGCAGTTTCGCGGATCTCAAAGCCGTGTTCGCCGGTGCTGATTGGGTTAACGGTTACGTCGTGTTCGACATCGGGGGCAACAAGTACCGCCTGATCGTCGATGTGGTGTTCGCATCGCAGACCGTGTTCGTGAAACAGATTTTCACTCACAAGGAGTACGACCGATGGAAGCCCTGAACGTAGCGAAAGTGAAGGCAGCCTGGGCCGGACTCGAGCGAGCCGTCGGCTTTTCCGAGATTGCCGATGAGCGTCAGTACGATCATGCGCTGGCGCTGATCGAAGCGATGATCGACGAGGTGCGTGGCGCTGATCGGCATCCGCTGCACGCAGGCATTCGCTGGCTGGCGCAGGAGATCGAAAGCTGGGAATCACGCGCCCATCCGGTCCCGGTGCTGAGCGGCCGCGAGTTCCTGCGCTCCCTGATGGCTGAGCAAGGGCTCAAGCAGTCCGACGTCCCGGAAATCGGCACGCAAGGTGTGGTGTCCGAGGTGCTGGCCGGCAAACGCAGCTTGAACGCGCGGCAGATCTCGGCGCTGGCGAAGCGGTTCAGAGTCTCAGCGGATGTGTTTCTCGACTAGTTAGAGAAAGATGCAAGACCCAGTGAAGTGGCTGATCGCCGAGAATCTCAAGGTTTGCCTTCGCCCTGCCTCAGCAGCAGCGCCACACCGCCCTTCTTGAATTCTGGAATCAAAGTCACGCTGGCGCCCAGTTCGCGCTGCAGGTCCGGAATCCGGTCCAGCTTCACGAACACCAGTTCGCCCGGTTCGGGCAGGCGGTTCGGGGTGATCGCGCCGCGGTAGACGCTGAAGGTCGGCAGGAAGGTGCGATAGCTGACTGTCGACGTACCCAGTTCCTTGGCCCGCAGCGCGGCTTCCCGCACCGGCAGTTGCTGGGCGGCGGCGAGCACCGGGATGAAGCCGAACCAGACCAGCATCGACAGCGCCATTCCGGCACCGAGCAGAGCCTGCCAGGCGGCGGTCCTGCGCCGGAACAGCAGCACCAGGATTGCGACCAGCACCGTGCCACTGAGGATCGTGTAGTCGAGCCCGAACGAACGCGCCGCCAGCGAGACGATGCCGGCTTCGTATGGGCGATCGCCGTCGACCGGAACCAGTGGCAGCACCCAGGGCAGGCTGGCCAGCAGCAGGGCGAAAAGTAGCGCCGGCAGCAGGGTCCAGAACTTGGCCGGCAGGCGGTTCCAGGCGCGGCCGAACAGCACGAACAGCGGCGTACAGCCGTACAGCAGGTAATGCGGCAGCTGGGTGCCCGAGAACGAGAAGAACAGGAACACGAAGGCGAACCAGAGCAGCAGGAACACGTCGAGCGGATCAGGCTTGCGCAGCCGCGCGAACGTGCCCGGCAGCAGCGCGGTGAACGGCAGCACGATCAGCGGCAATGCTGCGATGTAGTACCAGAGCTTGCCGCCGTGACCCTGCATGGTGCTGCCGTAGCGGGTCAGGTTGTGCTCGAACAGGAAGTGGAAGAAGAAATCGGTCTGGCCGGTCATCGCCAGCGGCGCCATCCACAGCGCGACCACGGCCAGGAACACCAGCCAGCCGTAGGGATCGAACACGGCGGCGAGCCAGCGCAGCGGCTGGCGCTGGCTGAGATAGAACACCAGGGAGACGATCACCGGCAGCGCGACCGCGATCGGCCCCTTGGTCAGAAAGCCCAAGCCCATCCACAGATAGATGCGCAGCAGCTTGCCGCGGGTCGGCGCCAGCCAGTGCTGGTAGATGCCGAGCATCGCCAGTGCGATCCATAGGTTCAGCATCGCATCGGCGATCGCCGCGTGGCCGATGACGCTGGACATCAGGCTCAAGGAAACCGCACCGGCGGCCAACAGTGCGGCATTGCGGCTTTCAGTCAGCATGAAAGTGGCGCGGAACACCACGAACATCCAGGCCGAGGCACAGAGCGCGGACGGGAAGCGGAAGCCCAGTTCGTTGGGACCGAACAGGCTCACCGAAGCCGCCTGTGCCCAGTAGATCAGGATCGGTTTGTCGTAACGCGGCTCGCCATTCAAGGTGGTGATCAGCCACTGGCCGCTGGCGAGCATCTCGCGCGTCGCCTGGCTGAAGGCCCCTTCGTCGAGGTCGAACAGCGGCACCGCCCACAGGTTCGACCAGAAGCCGAGCAGCACCGCTGCGAATAGAAACCCCAGATGCGCTGCGCTCAGCCGTTCCGTCTCAAGCACGATTGCGATCTGCCTCGTCGGTGCTCAGCACGGCTGCGGCCGGTTCGACCAGCTGCGCCCAGCTGTTGCTGTTGTCCAGCACCGCGCCGTTGGCGACGGTCAGCGGGCCTTCGGTGCGCTGATAGAAGACACGGGACAACATTTCCGCGATCAAGCCGGTGGTCAGGAACTGGATCGAGAAGACCAGCAGCAGCACGGCGACCAGGAACAGCGGACGGCCGCCGATCGATTCGCCGAGCACGAATTTGACGAAGCCGAGCCAGGTCATCGCGGCACTGCCGACGAAGCCGAGCGCCAAGCCGATCGAGCCGAAGAAATGGCCGGGCCGGGCGCGGAAGCGCAGGAAGAAGAACACGGTCAGCAGATCGAGCACCACGCGGAAAGTCCGCGAAATACCGTACTTGCTTTCGCCGAACTGGCGCGCGGCATGGCCGACCGGCGTTTCGCCGATCCGCGTCGGGCTGGTCACCATCGCCGCCCAGACCGGGATGAAGCGGTGCATCTCGCCGTACAGGCGCACCTGCTTGATCACCGTCGCGCGGTAGACCTTCAGTGAGCAGCCGTAATCGCGGATCTTCACGCCGGTGACTCGGGCGATCAGCTTGTTGGCGAGCTTGGACGGCAGCTTGCGGCTCATCCAGGCGTCCTGGCGATTGGCGCGGTAGCCGGTCAGCAGGTCGAGATCGCGCTCATACATCTCGGCGACCATGCGCGGGATATCGGCGGGATCGTTCTGCAGATCGCCGTCAAGCGTGGCGATGACATCACCGCGCGCCGCATCGATGCCGGCCTGCATCGCCGTGGTCTGGCCGTTGTTGCGGGCAAAACGGATGACGCGGACATGCGGGCCGTACTTGGCGCCTTCGCTGATCAGGCGCTTGCCGGTTTCATCGAGGCTGCCGTCGTCGACGCAGATCAGCTCCCAAGGACCGGCATAGGCGGCGAGGCCTTCATGGACGCGGGCCAGCATCGGCGCGACGTTGTCCTGCTCCCGGTACATCGGGATCACGATCGACAGGCTGGGCCAGCTTTTAAGACTGGAACTCGGCGGCAGGCTTTCCGTCACGTTGCAACTCATGGAAGACAGGACCCAAAGTCTAGCATCGGGCTTCCGTCATTCCGGTTGTGAGACCGGCTTCGATTGGGGAGCGCCCACGAGCCAGGCCAGCGCGCCGGCGATCAATGCGGTGGTCAGCACCAGCAGATGCAGGTTGACGGCTGCCGCCAGCAAGGCGCCCAGCTCGGTGGCACCGGATGCCGGCGCCAGCAGCGCCATCACACCGGCCTCGTAGGTACCGAAGCCGCCGGGCGCGTGCAGCGGCAGCACGGTCGACAGATCGCCACCGATCGCGCCCAAGGTGCCGAGCACTGGCGACAGCTGCGCCAGCAGACCGAGCACGATGCCGAGCGCCAGCAGCTTCACGCTCCATGCGGCCCAGGTCAGCAGCAGATCGAGCGCCAGTCCCGAGGCCTGCCTGGGCAGGCCGGACAGGGCTTTCGCCGCGAAACCGGCGAGCTTGCCGCTGCGCCGCGCAAGCCTCGCCTGCAGCGGTTCACGCAGCGCGTAGACCGCGAGCGGCGCAATGGCCGCCAGTGCCGCGCCGAGCCAGGCCAGCGTCGACAAACCCTGCACCCGCAGCAGCCAGCCGCTGGCTGCGCAAGCGGCGGCGACCGTCGCCAGCACATGCAGATCGAGCAGGCGCAGCCAGACCAGCGTGCCGGCGGCCTGCGTGGTATCGATGCCGAACCAGCGCCGCATCAGCACCGGAAAACTGACTTCGCCGGCGCGCGCCGGCAGGATCAGGTTCAGTGCGTTGTTGATCAGGATCAGCCGCAGGCAGGCGAACCAGGCGCCGCGCGGAATCTGCGTTTCCGCGAGATAGATGCGGGTGCCGCGCAATGCATAGCTGGCGAGCATGCCGACGATTGCCAGCACCAGGGTCAGCGGCGCGATCTGCGACCACGGCGCCAGCAGCCGGGACCAGCCCCAGAAATGCTCGACCGCCGCCGCGAACACGCCGAGAACGACGACATTCAGCCCCAGCGCGAGGCCGCGCTTCATGCCCGGCTCAAGGCTGGACGGCAAGCCAGCTGGCGAAGCGGGCGAGGCCGGTATCGAAATCGGTGGCAGGCGTATAGCCAAGCAGCGCCTGCGACTTGCGGATGTCGGCCCAGGTGCGGCGCATCTCGCCGGGCTGCCAGTCCTGCCAGTCGATGTTCGCCTTCACGTTCAGTACTGATTCCAGCTTGTGGATCATCTCCAGCAGGCCGATCGTGCGGTTGTTGCCGAGGTTGAACACCTCGTAGTTCGCGCAGGTCGTATCGGCGGCAAAGGCCATCGCCGCGCGAACGCCAGCGACGATGTCGCCCCAGTAGGTGAAATCACGCTCGGACGAGCCATCGCCGTAGACCGGGAGGGTCTTGCCGTCGAGCATCAGCCGCGCGAACTTGTGGATCGCCAGGTCCGGACGCTGGCGCTCGCCGAACACGGTGAAAAAGCGCAGCGCGACAAAGCGCAGGCCGAAGGTCTGGGCATAGACATAGCCCAGTTGCTCGTCGGCGAGCTTGCTCGAGGCGTAAGGGTTGATCGGCAGCAGGCCGAGATCGGTCTCGGCCCATGGCAGACGCGGGCAGTCGCCGTAGACGCTCGACGAGGAGCCGAACACGAAGGCCTTGATGCCGCGCTGATGGGCCAGGCTCAGCAGATTCTGGGTGCCGATGACGTTGGTCATCTGGTAGCCGAGCGGGTCGGTCAGCGAATTCCGGACGCCGGCTTTGGCGGCCAAGTGGACGATCGACGTATACGTCCCATTGAGCAGCGAATTCAGCTTGGCGCCGTCACGGATATCGGCCTCGACCAGACGGTAGGCCGGGTGATCGAGGTGCGCAGCGATGTGCCGGCGCTTGATGCTGGCCGGGTAGTAGGGATCGAAGTTGTCGATCACCGTCACCTGCCAGCCATCGCCGAGCAGGCCGTCGACCAGATGGCTGCCGATGAAACCGGCGCCGCCGGTGACCAGGGCATGACCCGGCGCGAGCGGGGCGGGAAGCGGGTGGCTCAAGGGATCACTCCTGCTGGGGGAACGCCTGGGGAGTGCGGAGTTTACGCGGTCATTCCGTGCCTACGATGTAGGGCGGCCCGCGGCCGCCTTCCTGCGCAGGATACGAGGGTGCGCAGCGGGCGCGGCCCGCTCTGCGCTGGCGCGCCCCAGTCTCATCCGCGACAATGCCCTCATTCCGTCTGGCCACCCTGTCTCTCCCATGAGCTATCTCGCGCTTGCGCGCAAATGGCGTCCGCGCCGCTTCGAAGACGTGCGTGGCCAGGGCCATGTGGTCAAGGCGCTGACCCATGCGCTGGATGGTGATCGCCTGCATCCGGCGATCCTGCTGACCGGCACCCGCGGCGTCGGCAAGACGACGCTTGCCCGCATCATCGCCAAGGGCCTGAACTGCCAGACCGGCGTCAGCGCCAATCCCTGCGGCGTCTGCTCGGCCTGCAAGGAAGTCAACGATGGCCGCTTCGTCGATCTGCTGGAAATCGACGCCGCCTCGAACACCGGCGTCGACAACATCCGCGAGCTGATCGACAACGCCCAGTACTCGCCAGCCCGCGGCCGCTACAAGGTCTATCTGATCGACGAAGTCCACATGCTGTCGAAGGGCGCGTTCAACGCGCTGCTGAAGACGCTGGAGGAACCGCCGCCGCACGTGAAGTTCATCCTGGCGACCACCGATCCGCAGAAGCTGCCGATCACCGTGCTCAGCCGTTGTCTGCAGTTCAATCTGAAGCGCCTGAGCGTCGCCCTGATCCGCGACAACCTCGCCGATATCCTTAAACACGAAACGGTTGATTTCGAGATCGGCGCGCTTGCCGAACTGGCGCGTGCTGCCGATGGCTCGATGCGCGATGGCCTGTCGCTGCTCGATCAGGCGCTGGCCTTCGCCGGCGGTGCGAAACTCGAAGCGCTGGCGGTCGAGGACATGCTCGGCACCGGTGGTCGCCGCAATCTGTTCGCGGTGATCGAAGCGCTGGCGGCTCACGATGGCGATGCGCTGCTCGCCGCACTGCGCCGGCTCGATGAATCGGCGCCGGATTTCCACGCACTGCTGAATGATCTGGCGATGCTGCTGCAGCGGCTGGCGATGCTGCAGCTGCTGCCGAATGCCGGCGACGAGGATGACGATCCGCGCCTCGCGCCGCTGGCGCAGACGGTGGCCGTCGAGGATGTGCAGCTCTGGTATCAGATCGCCGTGCTCGGTCGCCGCGATCTGCCGTACGCGCCGGATCCGCGCCTCGGTTTCGAGATGAGCGTGCTGCGCATGTTCGCGCTGAAGCTCGATGATGGGGGCGGTTCGGCGGTGCCGACCGGTGGTGGTGGCCGAGCGCTCGCCGCTGCAAAGCCCTCCATTTCAGCGGCTGCGCCAGCGACGACGTCGCGAGTCGCTGAAGCCACACCCGCAGCGCGTATCGTGGTCAACGAGCCGCCGGCGGCCAGCAGCCTGCCTCGCAGCGCTCACATTCTGATGCCGAGCGCGACCCGTACCGCGCCGACCGAAGCCTTCGTCGCGCCGGTCGCAACTCCGGCTGCCACCACCACGCCGGGCACGGTCTGGCATCGCCTGGTAGACGAGCTCGGCCTCGACGGCATGGTTCGCCAGCTTGCCCGGCACTGCGCCTGGCTGGGTCGTGAGGGCGAAACCCTGCGCTTCGCGCTCGATCCGCGTGCCAGACATCTGCTCACCGACGAGCGCCGCCTCGCCGTGCAGACCGCGCTGATCGGCAAGCTGGGCCCGCTGAATCTGGATATCAGCGTCGCTGCCAGTCCCGACGTGCTGCATCCCGCCGCCGCCGACGAGCAGCGTCTGATCGATCGTCAGCGCGATGCCGAAAAAGCCATCGAGCAGGACCCGGTGGTCGCCAGCTTCCGCACGCTGTTCGGTGCCACGGTGCGTGCCGGCTCGATCCAGCCCATTGATTGATTGGCGACTGTTTGCCGATTGAAGTTCCCGATGCGTGGCCCCACCGTCGCTGGTCGAGCCCGCAAGAACCCCGCAGGAGAGATGAGATGAAAGGTCCGCTCGCGCAGCTGATGCAACAAGCGCAGAAGGCGCAGGAAACGATGAAGAAGGTCCAGGCCGAGATCGCCGCCGCCGAAATCACCGGCGAGTCCGGTGCCGGCCTGGTCAAGATCACGCTGAACGGCAAGCACGAAGCCAAGCGCGTCGTCATCGACGCCGAGGCCCTGAAGGAAGACAAGGAATTCCTCGAAGACCTGATCGCTGCTGCGATCAACGACGCTTCGCAGAAGCTCGAGCGTCACTCCTCGGAGAAGATGTCCAAGGTCACCGCCGGCATGAACCTGCCTCCGGGCATGGGTTTCTGAGGCTGCCATCCGCTTGCACTGAACGCCGATGGCCACTTATTCGCCGCGCCTGAGCCGCCTGATCGAAGCCTTGCGCCGCTTGCCCGGCGTCGGGCCGAAGTCTGCGCAGCGGATGGCGTTTCACCTGCTCGATCGCGATCGTGACGGCGCCGCCTTCCTGACCACGACCCTGGCCGAAGCGCTGACCGGCATCGAGCGCTGCCCGAGTTGCCGGATGTTCCGCGAGGACCAGCAGTGCCGGTATTGCGGCGACACGCGAGTGGCCACCGGCCAGCTCTGCGTCGTCGAGGCTCCGGCCGATCTGCTGGCAATCGAGAACGCTGCCGGCTATCGCGGCCGCTACTTCGTGCTGATGGGAAAACTATCGCCGCTCGATGGCATCGGCCCAGCCGAGCTGGGCCTGGAAACGCTGGCCGGGCTGCTGGCTGAAGGCTCGGTACGCGAGCTGATCATCGCGATCAACCCAAGTGTCGAAGGCGAGGCGACCGCCTGGTATCTCGCCGAACTGGCGCGCAGCCAGAATGTCGCCGTCACCCGCATCGCCCATGGCGTGCCGATGGGTGGCGAGCTGGAATACGTCGACGGCGGCACCCTGGCGCGGGCGATCAGCGGGCGCCTGCCGGTCTGAATCAGGTTGCCGAATTGACCGGGGTTGCTACCAGTCTTGCCAGCAGCGCCTGCAGCAACGGCGCTCGTTGCGCCGGGTCTTCGAGTTCCTTCGCGGTGATGTTCAGCCGCTTCTGGCCTTCGAGCTTGTAGACCTTCGGCTGGCTCTGGATCAGCTTGATCAGCTTGATCGGCTCGATCGCCGGTTGCAGGCCGAAATCGAGCATCGCGGTCTTGGCACCGGCGCGAATCTTCACGAAGCCGGCCGCTTCGCCAAGCTGGCGCAGGCGCGCGGAGTCGCACAGACGCTCGACCTGCGGCGGCAGCAGACCGAAGCGGTCGATCAGCTCCACCTTCAACTCTTCCAGCGAGTCCTCATCCTTGGTCTCGGCGATTCGCTTGTAGAGAACCAGACGGGTGTGCACGTCGGGCACGTAATCGTCCGGAATCAGCGCCGAAGAACCGAGATCGACCTCGCAAGGTGCCTGGCCGAACGGCGCATCGGCGATCTTGCCGTGGCGCAGCGCGCGCACCGCGTTGGCGAGCAGCTCCGCGTACATCGTGAAGCCGATCTCCTCGATCTGGCCGCTCTGGTTCTCGCCGAGCAGTTCGCCGGCGCCACGGATTTCCAGATCCTGCGTTGCCAGCGCGAAGCCGGAACCGAGTTCGCCGAGTTCCTCGATCGCCTGCAGACGCTTGTTGGCGTCATCGCTCAGGGACCGCCGCGATGGCACCAGCAGATAGGCGTAGGCGCGGTGATGACTGCGGCCGACACGGCCACGCAGCTGATGCAACTGGGCAAGGCCGAGATGATCGGCGCGGTCGATCAGGATGGTGTTCGCGGTTGGCACGTCGATGCCGGATTCGATGATCGTCGTGCAGACCAGGATGTTGAAGCGCGCGTGATAGAAATCGAGCATCACCTGCTCGAGTTCGCTGGCCCGCATCTGGCCGTGCGCGACTCTTACCTTGCCTTCCGGCACCAGGGTCTGGATATCGGCGGCGAAGCGCTCGATGTCCTTGACCTCGTTGTGCAGGAAATACACCTGGCCGCCGCGGCGCAGTTCGCGCAGGCAGGCTTCGTAGACGAGTGCCGAATCCCATTCGGCGACGAAAGTGCGGATGGCCAGACGCGAAGTCGGCGGCGTGGCGATGATCGACAGATCGCGCAGCCCGGCCATGCTCATGTTCAGGGTGCGCGGGATCGGTGTCGCGGTCAGCGTCAGCAGATGCACTTCGGCGCGCAGGTTCTTCAGGCGTTCCTTGTGGCGGACGCCGAAACGGTGTTCCTCATCGACGATCACCAGGCCGAGATCGGCGAAGCGCACGTCGTCCTGGATCAGGCGATGAGTGCCGATGACGATGTCGACCTGGCCCTTGGCGAGATCGTCGAGCAGCGCCTTCTGTTCTTTTGCCGTGCGCAGGCGGCTGAGGCCGGCGATGCGGATCGACGGGGTGCCGGCCGGTTCGCCGATCGCTTCGCAGTACTGGGCAAAGCGATCGCGGAAATTCTTTTCGTGCTGCTGAACGAGCAAGGTGGTGGGCGCCAGCACGCAGACCTGCTTGCCGTTGATCGCCGCCGCGAACGCGGCACGCAGCGCGACCTCGGTCTTGCCGAATCCGACATCACCGCAGACCACGCGATCCATCGGCTTGATCATCGCCATGTCGGCGAGCACGGCGTCGATCGCCTTCTGCTGATCCGGCGTGGTAACGAAGCGGAAACCCTCGTTGAACACTGCGAAGGCTGCTTCGTCGACCGGCAGCGCCATGCCTTCGCGTGCCGCGCGGCGGGCCTGGATCTGCAGCAGTTCGGCGGCGACATCGGCTGCCCGTTCCTTGGCCTTTGCGCGGGCTTTCGACCAGCGATCCGAACCCAGGTTATGCAGCGGCGCAGCCTGCTCCTCGGCACCGGTGTAGCGGTGGATCTGGTTGAGGCTGGCGACCGGCACGTAGAGCTTGTCGGCGTCGGCGTATTCGAGCACCAGATACTCGGCCTCGATGCCGCCAGCATCGAGCCGCAGCAGGCCACGATCGCGACCGACGCCGTGTTCGACATGCACCACCGGCGCACCCAGCTTCAGGTCGTTGAGATCGCGAAGAATGGTTTCCGGATCGCGCACCTTGCCGCGCTTGCGCATGGACACCGGCGCCCGCGAGCCGAACACCTGGGCCTCGGCGATGATCGCGACGTTCGCAGTCGGCAGATTCAGGCCGTCCTGCAGCGGCCCGAGCAGGATGCCGTAGCGGTTGCCATCGCCGGCAAACGTGGCCCAGCGATCGTACTGACGCGGCAGGATGCCGAGCGGTTTCAGCCAGCCGAGCAGCGCTTCGCGGCGGCCGGCCGATTCGGCGATGAACAGCACGCGGCTGGTTGTCGTCTTGAGGAAGGCCTTGAGTTCGTCGGCGGTGCCGGCGATCGGGGCGCAGGCGAAGTCGGCAAGGCCGTCGGCCTTCGCCGCCGATTCACCCATGCCGACTTGTGGGTAGTAGCCCAGCTCTTCCCGCGCTGTCGCCGGCGTCACGAACAGATCGGCCGGCCGCATCAGCGGCCGTTCCAGATTTCCCGAATAGCGCTCGAAGCGCTCCTCGATCTGCTTCCATTCGCTGGCCAGTGCAGCGTCCAGATCATCGGTGGCGATGATCAGTGCGTGCACCGGCAGATAGTCGTAGAGGGTCGCGGCGGCAGCCGAATTCGCTGTTTGGGGCGAGAAGAACAGCGGCAGATAGGCTTCGACGCCGCCCGGCATCAGGTTCTTGCTGACTTCCGAATAGATGCGCGAGCGTGCCGGATCGCCCGGGAAATACTCGCGGTAGCGACGCCGGAAGGTTTCGATGCCGGCCTTGTCGGTCGGGAACTCGCGGGCCGGCAGCAGGCGGATTTCGC
>NZ_CAISIQ010000542.1 GCF_903885465.1 uncultured Nevskia sp. | reverse complement strand
TCGCCTTCAGCTGCTTGAGCACCTTGGAGCGAACCTGCAGCAGATAGCCGAACTGGAACACTGCGAGGGCGGCACCGATGAAGCCGACGAACAGGATCAGGTAGCCGATCGACTCACCCTTCTCGATACGTTCCATCAGATCCGGACGCAGCGAGTAAATGGTCAGCAGCACGCCGCGAGTTGGATCGACGACCGTCTTGGCGTAGCCCGACTTGGCTTCCTGCAGGGCCTTGGCGGCATCCTGGAACTTGTCATCCGGCTGCCGTGCCATCACTGCCAGCGACTTCTCGGACGGCAGGTAGGACAGGAACTTGCCGTTGCTCATCGCATTGAACGGACCGACACGAACCACGGTGGCATCGGCAGGCGCGCCACCCGGGGTGACGATCTTGGTGTTGAAGCGCACGACCTTGCCGCTCTCAGTCATTTCACGCTGCAGTTCGAACCAGAAGCGTTCCAGCGTGGCGATCGACGGAACCGCCTTGGTCGCCGACAGCTTGCTCATGAAGTCCTCGCGCTCCGGGAACTGTGCCGAGATCATCGACATGCGAACCACGGACGAGAAATCGTTCGACACCTGACGGACCACACCGAACAGTTCGCCAAGGTTGCCGCTGCGGGCTTCCAGCTGCGCCTGCAGTTCGCCGATCTTCTTCTCGTTGGAGTCGAAGGCGGTGGCCAGATCGGTACCACGCTTGCGCTGCTTGGTCAGCTCGGTCTGGGCTTCGGCCATCAGCGAGGACTGCTTGTCGACTTCGGCCTTGAACTTCGCTTCGCGTTCCGCATTCAGCTGCTCTTCGCGCTGGCGGACGGTCTTGGTCTGTTCAAGCAGATCATCGAGGGTTGCGGGAGCTGCCTGAGCGCTCGCTGCCAGCAGCGCACCCAGACTCATGGCGGCCGTGACGAAGACGGACGCGATCATATTCTTGCGGGACATTACTTGGCCTCCACGGGTGCGTGCACAGGAACAAACAGGAAATCGGGAGCGGCTTGTTTCTTGGCGATCTTCAAACCGGACTTGGCTTCCATCTCGAAGCTGTTGTCGATTTTCCAGGCCTTGGCGTCGGCATCCCAGAAGCCGGTTTCCTTGCCATCGAGCGTCTGGTAAAGCAGGGCCACGCGGCCGGCGCGAATGAAGTCGACCGTCTTGTCGTCGACCTTGCCTTGATAGGCTTCGATGGTGCGGCCGTATTCACTTTCGATCTGGTAGCCCTCGACGATGCGGCGATACTTCTCGGAGACCGAGATGTCGGCGCGACCCATCATTTCCTTCAGGCCGGCGATGCGCTTGGCGCGTTCATCCGGCAGGAAGGGCGTGTCGAGCTTCACGAAGGTATCGAGCGTGGCCAGCATGTTCGACATCAGCGGCGTCACTTCGCGCGCCGTCTTGTCGATCTCCGCCAACTGTCCGTTGAGTGCTGCGATCTCTTCGTCCTGTGATTTTGTCTGCGTGGCCAGCTGATCGTTGTAGTCCTTCAGGCTGCTGGTTTCGGTCAGCGCCTGACGATAGTTGGCAACGATGCCAACCACGGCGTCATCCATCTGATCGATGCGCTTCTGAGAGTTCTTGCCCGATTCCTCGGCTTTCGACTGCTCACCGATCGCGGCCTTGACCGGCGCATCGGCAGCGATGGCGAAATCACCGAGATAGAGAGCACACAGCAGTACTGCTGCAGTGGTGCCGGTCAGCTTCTTCAAGTTGATGCTCATGAGTTCACCTGCCTTTTTCGTGTCCTGGCGCCGCAGCCGGAAAGCTGCAGCAGTTGATGGTGTGGAGTCGCAGTAGCGGTCTTCATCAGTAGTCCAGCTTGGCTTGGAACTGGATTGCAGTTCCCGGCATTACCGAAACGAGATTGACGTTGGTATCGCCGGTGCCAGCGCGGAAGTAGCGCTTGTCGAGCACGTTGAAGCCGCTGAGCTTCAGATGGAGACGGTTGTGGTCGTAGGTGAAGCCGGTGTTCATCGTGAACGACATCGGCAGTTCCACCGTCTTGGTGCGATCCAGATAGAACGCGGAGAAGCGCTGACCATCGACGTGCACACCGAAACCGGCCGGCAGCTTGTAGTCGATGTTCACGCCCGCCTGATACCGCGGTTCGCCGACACGATCGAGATAGAGCTGACCAAGATCAGCTGGCAAGACCAGCTGCACGCGACCACCGTAGACGAAGGCTTCCGCCGGATAGAGCACGGAGCCATCGGCAGCGAGAATGTCCTGGAAGCCGAGCTGGCGACCGGTCAGCTGCAACTGGGAGTTGGTGTTGAACACGTACTTCTGATGCTGGCCGACGGCGTAGAAGCCGACGTGGAGCTTGCGGGTCGGATTGGCGTCGATCTGCATTTCCAGACCGCGGGTCTTCGTCGCCGAGGAATCGGCACCGGCGGTCGGATCGCTGGGATTCGACACGTCGCTGCGCAGCTGGCGGTACATCGCCACCGAGGCAAACAACTTGCCGCGGAACCAGTTGCCCTTGATGCCGGCTTCGCTCAACTTCGAGCGACCGATATGACCACCCGGCGCCGTGACGATCGTGTTTTGCACGATGTTGTTGGAAGCATCGAGAATCACCGAAGCATCGGCAATGGTGAAGTAAGGACG
This sequence comes from uncultured Nevskia sp., assembly GCF_903885465.1. Lineage (GTDB taxonomy): Bacteria > Pseudomonadota > Gammaproteobacteria > Nevskiales > Nevskiaceae > Nevskia. Next base: position 4,583 of record NZ_CAISIQ010000542.1, on the reverse strand, counting down.
GATGCCGAACGGCAGCTGATGCGAGAGGCTGATGCTCCAGGTCTTGCCGTCGTCCCAGGCTGGGCCGTAGTCGCAGCGGCCGGACTGTAGTTCCGGCACCAAAGTCGTGGATTCCGAGATGTACTTGGAGGTGAGCGCGTTGCCGCCTGATGGAGGCAATGCACAGGAGTTGGCCAGCGACGGCGCCTGCTGGTTGTTGTGGGCGTATTCGATGTCACGTGCCGTTGAACCATCCCAGCGTCCGCCGAGTGTCAGATTGGTGTTCTTGAAGATGTTGATGTCGAACATGAAGCCGGCACCGAACTCGTCATAGACGCTGCGCCGTTCGGCTTCGGCCGGTGCGCCGGTCAGCCACGACGGATCGTTTAGCTGGTTGGCGAACTTGGTATTCGGATAGTGCTGGCCGTCGCCATACTGAGGATCGCCACGCAACACGTCCTGGCGGTAATCGAAGTCGCCGCTGGAGCTGCGGATATAGCCGCCGGTGCGCCGGTAACTGATCGAACTCAAGGTGTTGACGTCGACCCAGCCTGGCAGCCATTTCTCCGGCAGGCGCCGGGTGACGGTGAACTTCTCTTCGAAGCGATGGATGCCCTGCTTTTCGCCGTAAGGCAGATAGGAATCCTTGTAGGTATCGAGGTTGTCCGAGAAGGTCTGGATCTTCATCGTGAAGTCCGGATCCGTGTCATAGACCAGATCGAACCAGGCCAGACCGACGTTGGCGTTCTGCAGGCGCTCGTAGGAGCCGTTGCGGCGGTAATCGACTTCAGCGAAGCCGGTGGTGGTCGGATCGAGGAAGAAGCCGAGCGGCAATGAGCCGGAAGCAGGCGTCACGCCCTTGCCAAGCGCGGCTGCTGCGCGCAGCGCACCGGTCGGATCCTTGCTCGGGTTGTCTTTCAGGTATTGGTTGAGCGAATCCGGAATACCGGCCTGCACCGGGAAGTGACCCGGCAAGCACCAGCCGCCGGGACCGGCGAACTTGGGATCGGCACCCGGCGCGGCACCAGTGCCCGAACACTTCGGCCAGTTGAAGCGCTGATCGAGCGGGCGATTGGCGGCGCTGACGTTGCCGTTCACTGGCGAATTCGCATGCTGCTCGCGCTGACCGACGAAGCCGTCACCGGCGCCATCCTTGTTGGCGCCAGCACCAGCATCGAGATTGACCAGCGGGCTGCCGCGTACGTAGGTGCCGTTGTCGATCAGGCCCTGGGTGACGCGGTTCATGTAACCGCCAGAGGTCTGCGAGTTCTGGATCTGAACACCGCTTTCGACGCGGAACATGCCGACGTTGTTGAGGCTGAGCGCCGACTGCAACAGGCGCTGGCGAACATTGACCTGGCGCACGTAGGTGCCGGAATTCTCGACCAGGCCGTAGGTGTAGAAGCCGCCCTGCTTGCCGGCGATATCGACCGGGCCGCCGACTCCGGTGGTCGCTTCGAGCTTCTCGAAGGAACCGGTGACTCCCTGCACGAAGCCGTTCAGATCACTGAGGTAGGTGCCGTTCTTGGCCTTGCCGCCGGAGCGCGGCGTCTGGTCGACGTAACCACCGATGCGGCCAAGGCCGTAGATCGGCGGTGCGGCGCCCTTGACGATTTCCATCGACGACAGCGACGACAGATCGGTGCGGTAATGGCCTTGCGCGGTGATGCGCTTCATGCCGCGCCAGTAGACGTCGGCCGGAATGCCGCGGACGTTGATGCCGCCCTGCAGGCCGTAGCGCGTGGTCGTGTAGGTGCCGGGCACGGCGCGGACGATGTCTTCGATCGCGTTGATGCCGAGCAGGTTCAGCGTGTCTTCGTTGATCAGCGAAACCGCGCGCGGCGTTTCCAGCAAGGGCTTCGCGAAGCCGCCACCACCCACCGCCTCGCTGGCGATCGACGGAATGGCGCTGGCGTTGACCACCATGTCACTGAGCACCGAGGCCTCAGCAGGCGCGGCTCCCTCCGCGGCGGCTGGTGTTCCCTGCGTCGCCGGCGGTGGAGCCGGTGTCTGGGCGTAGGCCATTCCGGTCGGAACCAGGATGGCGAGGGCGGCGGTCAAATCCTTCGTGGCGTCACGAAGGTTCCGGCCGGATTTCCGAAGCTTTCTGCGGCTGCTCATGGCGTTCCCCGTGGATGTCAGTTGGGCGCCGTACACAGTTGTTGTGTTACGGCGTCCCTGCTCATGTGACGGGAACGCTGCGGGCTACCCTACCCCGCGGGATGAACTAGAAATCAGCTCTCAGAAATCACGTCGCACGGTTAACTGGAAACGACGCCCCGGAAGTGCCGATACCGGCAGATCAGCCAGCGTGTCGCCATTGCGTGCGCGGAAGTAGCGTTGATTGGTGAAGTTGAAGACATCCGCCTTGAAATGCCACTTGTGCCATTCGCGAAACACACCGGCATTGAATACGCGGGCTTCTGGCAGTTCCGTCAGCTGCAGGCGGCCGGCAGAAACACTGGATAGATAATTGCCACTCAGCGTGAAACCGAAACCGGAGCTGACCAGGAGCTGCGTGGTGAAGCCGAGTTGTGTATTCGGATTGCCCTGCTTTTCCTTGTAGTACTCCACACCGGCTGGCAGTGCGACGAAGGCGCGGCCGCCATACAGAAAGGCTTCGGCTGGATAGACGACCGCTCCAGTCGCCGGGTCGATGACATCCTTGAAGCCCAGTGCACGGGCATCAACCTGGATATTGCCGCCGCGGTTCGGCGTGTAATAGGTCTTCTGATTCAGCGCATACAAGGTCATCAGGAAGTTGCGCGTCGGCACCCACTTCAGTTCGCTTTCCCAGCCGCGCGTGCGGGTACCGGCCACTTCGCTGTTGGCCAGGCTGGGATCGCCGATGCTGTCGATGCTGACCCGGCGCTGTTCGTAGGCGGCGCTGCTGAAGAACAGCGAGCGTTCGAGCAGGCTGGCCTTGATGCCGAACTCGACGAACCGCGAAGCACCGATATGACCCAGGCCGATCTGCGCGTTGCTGAGACGGTTGATGTTGTTGTCGAGGGTCAGGCTGGAATGCGCGTAGGTGGCATAGGGCACGATCCGGCCGGGCAGCCGCTGCGACAGACTGATACTCCATGAAGTGCCATCGTCCCAACCGCTCGCGGAAACATCGCTGGGCGCGAAGACGCCGGGATTGGCCGAGGTGCCACGGATGGTGTCCAGCGTGCCGGCATATTCGACATTGCTGGCATTGGAGCCGTCGAAGCGATAGCCGACCAGCAGATTGGTGCCGGTCGAGAAATCGATATCGAACAGCGCCGCCGCGCCCATCTCGGTGAACTTGGTCTTGCCGTGCACGGTGTACGGAAAGCCGTCGTTGTTGATGTCGTCATTGGCGGTGCAGACGGCGAACGTGGTGTTCGGCGTCATGCCGCCGTTGTCGTTGCTCCAGGTGCTGGCGGTGGCATCGGTGCGGTTGTTGCTGAAGTCGCCGAAACACTGCGAGACCGGCGCATAGGTGCTGCGATAGTTCAGCGAACCGAGCATGTTGATGCCGATCCACGACGGCAGATTCTTCAGGCGCCGGGTCACCGTCAGCTTGTCTTCCCAGATGCGCGGATTCTGATCGGTGCCGAACGGCTGCTCGGATTCCTTGTACTGATTCATCGAATCGAAGAACAGCTGGTTCTTGATCGTGAAATCCGGATCGTCGTCGTTGATCAGATCGATGTAGCCGGTCGCGAGATCCGCTTCCAGGCGCTTCTCGTACGCGGCAAAACGGCGGATATCGAGCTTGCCGTAGCCGGTGGTGCGCGGATCGAGCGCCATGCCGATCGGCACCGAGCCGGACATCGGCTTCGGTCCACCGACGCCCTGGGCGCGCAGCAGGCCACCCGGGTCTGCTTCCGGATGCGCGGTCAGATAATCGAACAGGGTCTGCGGAATGCCGCTGACCTTGGCGAACTGATCCAGCCGCAGCGGTTTGCCGGCCTCGTCGTACTGCCAGGCAAAGGTCTGCGCCAGCGGCTGATTGCCAGAACTGAGATTGCCGACCACCGGCGAACCGCGCTCCATCTCCAGATAGCCGATCCGGCCATTGTCGTTGGCATCGAGATTGACCAGTGGCACGCCCTTCACGTAGCGGCCGGTATCGGCAACGCTCTGCGTGAAGCGGCCGATCAGTGCGCCGGCCGTCACCGAGCGCTGCAGGCTGATGCCGGACTCCATCCGGAAGCGCCCGGCGACGCGATTCAGATTGGTCGACACCTGCAGCAGCTGAGCATCGTTAGGCACGCCGCGCGCATAGGCATTGGCGCTCGACAGCGCGCCGAACACCGCATAGCCGCCCTGACGATTGGCGACTTCGAGTGGGCCATTGATGCCGAAGCTCACCTCGCGGTGCTCGTAGCTGCCGGCGATCAGTTGCACGAAGCCGTGATCGTCGAGGCCGTGTTCGCCCTCGCCGATCCGTGACGATCGCGGCCGTACGTTGGTGTAGCCGCCGACCTTGCCCATGCCGTAGATCGGCGATGGCGGGCCCCGCACGACTTCGATCGAGTCGTTTGCCGACAGCACGCTGTTGACATGCCCCTGCAAGTACAGCCGCTTCATGCCGCGAAAAAAAGTATCGGACGGCACCGAGCGCACGTCGATGC
>NZ_CAISIQ010000541.1 GCF_903885465.1 uncultured Nevskia sp. | reverse complement strand
GAGCAGGCGCAGGCCGCCGCCAATCAGGGCCTGATCACGGCGGACGAAGCCGCCCTGGTCCGCAAGGCCTACGCGGCGCGGCTGGACGCGATCGAGGTCGACGTGTTCACGCCGGAGCAGTACTTCGGCGTCATCGACTCGCAGACGGACGGCGTGGTGCACGGCGCCGTCGAGCTGAAGCGAGCCGTGAATGCCTGATCGGTAGCCTCTTCTGCCGAGGCGTCTGGCGGTTTTGGGCGGTATTGGGGCGCGGGGACTAATGGTCCTCGCGCCTTTTTGTTGCGCGCCGCTTCGCCAAAGCCTCGGAAAACCCCCGAATAAAGAGCCTATCGCCCCAAAATGCAGCGAATTTCATGTTTTGGCTCTCGACCTGCCGCGTGTCCCGGATCACACTACCGCCCATCGGCCACTGGTAGGACCGATACGGTGTTGTTCCTCTTCAACCATAGACGGTGACCGCTGATGTTCTGGCGCCGATCTACTGCAACCGGAAAGAATCGCCTCCAGCCATGATCCAAGCCATTTTCGTCGCGCGTGCCCGCCCGGTCACCGCGCTGCTGTCCAGCCTCCTGACCCTCGGCGCCGCGCTCGCCGTCAGCCCTGCCCAGGCGCAGCTGCTGCCCGAGCTGCCGCTTCTTGGCGATCTGGGCGGTGCCGTCACCGTCGGTTGCCCGTTCCGGGTCTACACCTCCGACGACAAGAACACCGGCTTCCTGGACGACACCGCCACCTATGGCGTGGCGCAGATTCCGCTGTCGCTGCCGGCCGGCGCCTCGATCCGCATCGAAGGCCGCTTCCCGAAGGTGCGCTACTTCTCGCTGCAGTCCTATGACGGCGCCAAGGGCGGCAATTTCATTGATGCGATGGCTGATGCCCGCATCCGCTCGGTCAGCAACGGCGTGACCAATCCCAATGTCGCCGAGCTGCCCACCGGCGGCGCGCCAGGGGATGGCTACCGGCTGACCTTGCGTTACCAGGATCCGCCCGCCGATCCGGCACGCCGCCTGCCGAACGTGCTGTACGTCGGTGCGCCAGTGACCAATGCGCTGCCAACCCGTGTCGCCAAGCAGATCAGCTACCGCATCTACCTGCCGAATCCGGGTGTCGATACGCTCGGCAATCAGCCGGCCCCGCGCCTGATCTACAGCGATCGCAGCGGCGACACCAATTTCGACGACACGCCGGATGCCCGGAAATGCGCCCGCATCGAGGCTGCTTCCAAGCTGTCGCTGACTCCGAACCTAGGCCTGCTCCCGAACCGCAACATCGCCTTCGAGCCGATCGCGCGTACCGCCGACAAGATCGCCTACCCGAACGGCGACTCCAACTACCTGCGCGCCGGCGCCTCGCAGCTGTACGGCAAGATCGTCGTGGTCCGCGCCAAGCGCATGGTCACGCCGCTGCTGCCGCCGCTGGTGGGGCCGACGGCTGACGTCCGTTACCTGTCGCTGTGCCAGTACCAGAGCATCAACTCGTCCGTGGTGTCCTGCTTCACCGACCGCGGCCTGATCGTGCAGCCGGATGACTACGTGGTCTATGCGATGTCGCCGACCAAGGAGCGTCCGAGCCGGGCGGTTGCGAAGTACGGCATTAACTGGCAGGCCTGGGGAGACACCCCCGCTCAGATGCTGATCCTGCGCCAGATTCTGGCGGCGCCGGGCTTCGCGGGCGACTACGCACGTGCCGTCGCTCGGCCAACCGCAGACCTGGCGACCACGCTTGGCGCCTACGCGCCGCAGATCAGCTACTGCGATGCTGCGACGTTCAACGCCTACGCCCCCAGCGGCGGCGAAATGCTGATGGCGGCCTGCAAGCTGGTCAACGCGCGCTGAGTCTTTTCAGCTCGATCAGCCCCGGGCTTCCATCGCGGAGCCCGGGGCTTTTTTGTGGGAGATCGGCTGGCCGCGATCGGCCGGCAAAGCGCGTAGCGTGCGCAGGGCGCAGTCCGCGCAAGCCGAGGGTTCCGAGTCAACGATGATCGCGGTCACCGAAGCGGCAAAAGCCGGGCTGTTTGCGCGGCGGCACTGGCTGCCGAACCTGATGGCCGGCTTGCTGGTCGGCGTGGTGTCGCTGCCGCTGTCGATGGCCTTCGCAATCGCCTCCGGCGTCAAGCCGGAGCAGGGCCTGTACACGGCGGTGATCGCCGGCCTGATCGTCGCGCTGTTCGGCGGCACGCGGAACCAGATCGCCGGGCCGACCGGCGCGTTCGTGGTGATCCTCGCCGGCGTCACCGCCCGGTACGGCGTCGATGGCCTGGTCCTCGCCAGCTTCATGGCCGGCGCGATCCTGATCGCCTTCGGCCTGGCGCGGCTCGGCAATGTCATCCGCTTCATCCCGAGCCCGGTGGTTCTCGGCTTCACTGCCGGCATCGGCCTGGTGATCTTCATCGGCCAGTGGCCTTCGTACTTCGGCCTCGCGGACCCTGGCAACGGCCATTTCCACGAACGCCTGTGGCACTTGCTGCAGGCGCTGCCGAATGCCGATCCGGTGACCACGATGCTGGCCAGCGGCAGTCTGGTGCTGATGCTGGTCGGCCCGCGCATTCCGGGCCTGTCGCGCGTGCCTGGCCCCTTGCTGGCGATGCTCGCCGCCACGCTGGTGCAGGTCTGGTTCCAGTTCGACAGTGTCGTCACCATCGGCAAGGCCTATGGCGCAATCCCGGCTGGGCTGCCGGCGTTCTCGCCGCCGGTGATCACCGCCACCCGCCTCGTCGAACTGCTGCCGGCGGCGTTCTCGATCGCCCTGCTCGGCGCGCTGGAATCGCTGCTGTCGGCGGTGGTGGCCGACAAGATCGCCGGCACCCGCCACGACGCCAATCAGGAACTGATCGCGCAGGGTGCAGCGAATCTGATCACGCCGCTGTTCGGCGGCTTCGCGGCCAGCGGTGCACTGGCTCGCACCGCCACCAGCATCCGCAATGGCGCCACCGGCCCGTTGGCTGGCATCACCCATGCGGCGATGCTGCTGGCGATCCTGCTGTTCTTCGCGCCGTATGCCGCCAACGTGCCGCTGTGCGCGCTGGCGGCGATCCTGTTCGGCGTGTCCTGGAAGATGAGCGAGATGCCGCGCCTGAAGCAGATGATCGCCACTGCGCCGCGCGGCGACATCGCGGTGCTGGCGATCACTTTCGTGCTGACCGTGTTCGCCGACCTGATCGTCGCCGTCAACATCGGCGTCATCGTCGCGATGCTGTTGTTCCTGCATCGCATGGCGTCATCGGTGGCGGTCACCCGCGAGGATGACGGCGGCCGCGCGGCCAGCCTCAGCGCCGCCGGCCTCGATCCGGCAAGCGCCGTCGAAATCCTGAGCATCGACGGCCCGTTGTTCTTCGGCGCAATCGGCACGCTCGAACAGGCACTCGTGCCGCTCCCGGCCGGGCGCAGCGTCATCATCCGCCTGCACCGAGTGCCGTTCATGGACATCACCGGCATCGAAGCGCTGGCCGATGCGATCACCAGCCTGGAGCGTCGCGACCAGCGCGTACGGCTCTGCGAAGCGAACCCGCGCGTACTCGGCAAGCTGGTCCGCGCCGGGCTGGTGAGCCGCAGCCCGCCGCATCGCTACTTCCGCACGATGGATCTAGCGCTGGCCGACAGCGTGCT
>NZ_CAISIQ010000540.1 GCF_903885465.1 uncultured Nevskia sp. | reverse complement strand
TGGAAGTTCTCGCAGACAGAAAAGGGCTTGACGGGGCCTTGCGACGAAATCGTCAGCAAGGCGTGCAGCTAGAAGCGGTGAGGCGCGGAGCGTCCTCAGGCTCATAGCCGCAGTCGTGCGGTCTGGAGATACAGCGGGCGGTGGAACGGAACCGGCGGCGGAATTGCCGCGGTAAGGAAGCGGATGGCGTGCGCGGGTGCTGGCAGCACTGTGGCTGAAGGCCGCGGAGCGAGATGCTGATCACCGTCGAGCACAGGAAAGTGCTCGGCCGACTTCAGTGGCCGGACCAGGGCTTGTCGGGTGTCGGCCGGAATACCGTCTCTGCCGAACTCGGCCGCCATGCCCAGACAGCTTGCTGACGCATCCGGGTGCTGCGCTGCTCCGCAGTCGGTGGCTACAGGCATGGAACTGCCCGTGCAGCACCAGGCAAGGCTGACCGGCAGCAGCAACATGACCACGGTCAGCAGGCTGACAATGCCGATGCGGACGGTTCTTCCAAATATCGTCATGGCGACGGCGGGGCTCATGACTGCGTCCGCTGACGCTTGCCGGTAGCGCCCGATGCAGCCGTCGACCGCTTCGCCGCACAGGAAGCAGCGGGTTCCAGCACCGACTCGATGATCGGGCAACCGGCAACGCTGCCGTGACCGTCGCAGTCCTTGACCAAGGTCGCCAGTGAGTCCCGCATGGCGATCAGATCGGCGATCCGCAGATCGATCTCGGCCAGCCGGCCCGAGGCCAGCGCCTTGACATCGGCGCGGTCGCCGCCGTGACTCAAGCTCAGCAGCTCGGCGATCTGCTCCAGGGTGAAGCCGAGCGCCTTGGCGCGGCGGATGAAGCGCAGACGATCGATCTCGCTCGGCGCGTACAGGCGATAGCCGGACAAGGAGCGCAACGGCTTGCGGAGCAGGCCCGAGCGCTCATAGAAGCGCACCGTGTCGATGCCGACGCCGGCGGCTTGCGCCAGCTTGCCGATGGTCATCGAGGTGGAGGTGTTCATGGGCTCTGTTCGGTCAACATGCTGACAGCCTAAACCTTGGACCCTAGTCCTGAGTCAAGCGACTCCGGCGTATCGAGTTGCGGCGCCGGAGCCTGAGCGCATTGGCGATCACCGAGAACGACGACAGGCTCATCGCTGCACTGGCGATCATCGGCGACAGCAGCCAACCGAAGACCGGATACAGCACGCCGGCCGCAATCGGCACGCCGATCAGGTTGTAGATGAAAGCGAAGAACAGGTTCTGACGGATGTTCCGGAGTGTTGCCCGAGACAGGGTGATGGCCTGATGAATGCCGCGCAGATCGCCACGCAGCAAGGTCACGCCGGCCGAGTGCATGGCGACATCGGTGCCGGTGCCCATCGCGATGCCGACATCGGCCTGTGCGAGTGCTGGGGCATCGTTGACGCCATCGCCCGCCATCGCCACCACTCGTCCCTGACGCTGAAACCGGACTACGACCGCAGCCTTGTCCTGTGGCAGGACATCGGCAATCACTTCATCGAGTCCAAGATCAGCCGCCACAGCGTCGGCGGTCTGGCGGTTGTCGCCGGTAACCATGACCACTCGGATGCCAGATGCCTGAAGCAGCTTGATCGCATGCGCTGACGACGGTTTCACGGCATCCGCCACCGCAATCACACCGGCGGGCTTACCGCCAATGGCGATGAAAATCGCGGTCTCGCCGCGGGCACGGAAGGTTTCCGCAGAGGCCGCCAGCTCGGCAGTAGGAACCGCATGTCGATCCATCAGAAGTGCATTGCCGACCAGCACTGTTTGGCCGGACACCGTCGCCCAGACGCCGAGGCCGGGGTCAGAGCCGAAATCGCTGACCGGGGCCGGGTTATCGATGCCGCGACTACGCGCACCCTCGACCAGCGCCCTCGCCAGCGGATGCTCGCTGGCGCTTTCCACCGCCACCGCGAATACCAGCACCTGCTTCTCGCTGAATCCAGTCAGCGGAACCACAGCTCGCAAGCTCGGCCGGCCCTCGGTCAAGGTGCCGGTCTTGTCGACCAGCACGGTGTCGACCTTCTCCAGTCGCTCGAGGGCAGCGGCATCCTTGATCAGCACCCCGGCCTGCGCACCCCGGCCGACACTGACCATCACCGACATCGGCGTCGCCAGGCCCAGCGCACAGGGGCAGGCAATGATCAGCACCGACACGGCGGCGACCAGTGCATGCGCCAGCGCCGGCGGTGGTCCGAGCAGTGCCCAGGCCAAGGCGGCGGCGATTGCCACCAGCACCACGGCCGGAACGAACCAGGCCGACACCTGATCGACCAGCCGCTGCACCGGTGCTCGCGAGCGCTGGGCCTGCGCGACCATTTGCACGATCTGCGCGAGCAAGGTGCCGGCACCGACCTTCTCCGCTTTGATCACCAAGCTGCCGCTGCCGTTGACGGTACCGCCAGTGACGGCATCGCCGGCCTTCTTCCGGACCGGATCAGGCTCGCCGGTGAGCATCGCTTCGTCGACGTGGCTATCGCCTTCGATGGTCACGGCATCCACCGGGATCTTTTCGCCCGGCCGCACCCGGAGCCGGTCACCGACCTGAACCTCGGCCAGATCGATATCGGATTCATTCCCCGAGGCATCGAGCCGATGAGCGATCTTTGGCGCCAGTTCCAGCAGTGCGCGGATGGCGCTCGAGGTCTGCGAACGCGCCCGCAGTTCGAGCACTTGACCGAGCAGCACCAGGGTAACGATCACGGCTGCGGCTTCGAAGTACAGCGGCGCATGGCCGTTCATCGTGAACGCGGCCGGCAGCAGGTTCGGGAACAACATCGACACCAGGCTGAACAGGTACGCAACACCGGTGCCGATCGCGATCAAGGTGAACATGTTCGGGCTGCGATTGACCACCGAGGCCCAGCCACGCACGAAGAACGGCGCACCAGCCCACAGCACCACCGGAGTCGCCAGCAGGAATTGCAGAGCCGATGACCATCCGTTGCCCAGCAAGGCCATCAGGTTCCAGTTCGGAATCAGCTCGCTCATGGTCAGGATCAGCAGCGGCACACTCAGCGCCGCGCCGACCTTGAAGCGGAGCGTCATCGACACCAGTTCGGGGTCTTCCGCAGCGTCCAGCGATGGCGCCTCCGGTTCCAGCGCCATGCCGCACTTCGGACAACTGCCGGGGCCGGTCTGGCGCACTTCCGGGTGCATTGGGCAGGTGTAGATCGCGCCGCCGGAAATCGAGGCAGGTGCAGGAGCCGCCTTGGCATGCAGAAACTGGTCAGGCGCTG
>NZ_CAISIQ010000539.1 GCF_903885465.1 uncultured Nevskia sp. | reverse complement strand
GCCATCTCAATCCTGATCTGGTGCGCAACGAGCTGCACCGCGTCTGGGTGGTCGATTCCAAGCTGAAGAAAGGCACCTCGCATCTCTACGCGAGGCGCACCTTCTATCTCGACGAAGACACCTGGACGCCGGTGCTGGTCGACAAGTACGACGGCCGCGGCGAACTGTTCCGCACCGGCGAATATCACTCGATCCAGCTCTGGGACGTGCCGATGACCTTCGGCACCGTCGAAGTGCACAGCGATCTGCAGTCGGGCCGCTATCTGGCGCTCGGCGTGCGTACCGGCGACGACAAGATGTACGCGCCGTCGAAGCTGACCGCGGCCGATTTCACGCCGGCCTCGTTGCGCGAATCGGGCGTCCGCTGATCGGCTTTGAACAAGCCCTTGCTGCAGTGATGACCAGGGCCGACGGGCATTCCGCCGGCCCTGTTCGTTTCAACCTTCAACGAACATTGAGAGAACGTCGATGCGCAAGCCGCAACGATTGATCCTGGCCGGACTGCTCGGCGCAAGCGCGCTGATCGCAGTCCTGCAAGTGACGGCACAGGAGCCGGCCGCAGCAGCGACACCCGCCGTGCTGTCGACAGCCGGGCCGGTCGCCAAAGCCACGGTAGAGCGCCTGCTGCTGAACGATGCGACACGCGCCGGCAAGCGCATCGTCGCCGTCGGTGAGCATGGCTATGCGATCACCTCGGACGACGAAGGCGCGAGCTGGCAGCGCGGTGCTGGCCTGCGCCGGACCATGCTCACTGGTGTCCGCTTCGCCGACGACAAGACCGGCTGGGTGATCGGCCATGACGGCCTGATCGCGGCAACGACCGACGGCGGCGCAAGCTGGCACGAGCAGCGCTTTGCTCCGGATGAAGAAGAGCCGCTGCTCGGCGTCTACGCGCGCGACGCGTCGAACGCGATCGCCGTCGGCGCCTACGGGCTTTATCTCGAGACCAAGGACGGCGGCATCACCTGGACCGAGCGCAAGATCACCGAAGGCGAGGACGATCGCCACCTCAACGCGATCACCGCGTTCGGCAACGGCAAGCTCGCGATCGTCGGCGAATCCGGCAGCCTGCTGATCTCCATGGATGCCGGCGCCACCTGGACCGCCGCGAAGCCGCCGTACGAAGGCTCCTACTTCGGTGCGCTCGCAATTGGCAGCGAAGGCTTGATGATCTTCGGCCTGCGCGGCCAGGCCTTCGTCAGCAGCGATGCCGGCGTGACCTGGACGGCGGCCGAAGGCTCCGGCCCGGTGACCTTGCTCGGTGGTGGCGTTGGCGCCGATGGCAGCGTCACCCTGGTCGGCTCTGCCGGCACGGTGCGCATCAGCCGCGATACCGGCAAGACTTTCGCGCCGCTGGCACCCGCCAAGGTCGCTGCGTATTCGACGGCGCTGCCGCTCGATGCCAGGCATGCGCTGTTGTTCGGTGAAGCCGGCACCAGCGTCCTCGAACTCGCAGGAGCTGCGAAATGACTCTGACGCCTCGCAAGACCACGGCCGATCTGCCGCGCATCGAAGGACCGCTCGGTGGCCTGATCCGGGGTCTGTCGAACCTGTTGTTCAATCATCGCGCCTTGATGCTCGCCATCTTCGCCGCGCTCACCGTGTTCCTCGCCTGGTCGGCGAGCGGGCTGAAAGTGGATGCCGGGTTCAAGAAGATGATCCCGCTCGAACATCCGTACATGAAGACGTTCACGGACTACGAGCAGACCTTCGGCGGCGCCAATCGCATCATCGTCGCGCTGATCCGCGAGCCGGTGGAAGGCCAGACCACGACGATCTTCGACAAGGCCTTCATGGCCGATCTGAAGGCCGCGACCGATGACCTGTTCTACATCAAGGGCGTCGATCGCCCGACTGTGCAATCACTGTTCACGCCGAACGTGCGCTTCATCGAGATCGTCGAAGGCGGTTTTGCCGGCGGCAACGTCATCCCGGCCACCTTCCAGGGCGAGCCGGAAGATCTCGAAACCGTGCGCCGCAACGTGCAGAAGGCCGGGCTGGTCGGCCGTCTGGTGTCCAACGATCTGCATGGCGCGCTGATCCGTGCCGATCTGCTCGATGTCGATCCGGAAACCGGCGAGAAGCTGAACTACCCGCGCATCGCCGCCGAGCTGGAAGCGCTGCGCGTGAAGTACCAGAAGGACGGCATCACGGTGCACATCATCGGCTTCGCGAAAGCCGTGGGTGACATCACCGACGGCGCGAAGGGCGTCATCGCTTTCTTCCTGATCGCCTTCGTGATCACCGCACTCTTGCTGCTCTGGTACACCAAGTCCGCGAAGCTGACCGGTGTGGCGCTGGTCTGCGCGCTGCTGCCGGTGCTCTGGCTGCTAGGTACCTTGCCGCTCGCCGGTTACGGCATCGATCCGCTATCGATCCTGGTGCCGTTCCTGATCTTCTCGATTGGCTGCAGTCATGCCGTGCAGATGACCAACGCCTGGAAGGACGCGATCGCCGACGGCTTCGACGCCACCGATGCCTCGCGCTTCGCGTTCTCGCAGTTGTTCATTCCGGGAACGCTGGCGCTGGTCACCAACGCGCTCGGCTTCCTGGTGATCATGCTGATCGAGATCGACATCGTCCGCGAGCTGGGCATCACCGCCACGCTCGGTGTCAGCTTGATGATCGTCACCAACAAGATGGTGCTGCCGATCCTGCTCACCTATCTGCACATCGATCAGAAGACGCTCGATGCCAAGCAGGCGCAGGAGAAAAGCTTCGAGCCGATCTGGCGCGCCTGCTCGCATTTCGCCGAGCGCCGCACGGCGGTCTGGGCGATTGCCGGCAGCGTCGTGCTGCTGGTCGTCGGCTTCGCACTGGCGCGCGGGCAGAAGGTCGGCGATCTCGGTTCGGGCCTGCCGGAGTTGCGCGAGGACTCGCGCTACAACCGCGACAACGCGGCGATCACCAACAACTTCAAGATCGGCGTTGATGTCATCTCGATCGTCGTCCAGACCCATGACATCGACGGCGCCTGCACCGATCATCGGGTGATGGACGCCATGGACGCCTTCGAGTGGCGGATGAAGAACGTCGATGGCATCGCCAGCGCGATCTCGCTGCCGGGGCTGGCGAAGATCGTCAATTCCGGCTTCAACGAAGGCTCGCTGCGCTGGCGAGTGCTGGCCAGAAATCGCGATGTGCTGGCGCAAGCGGTGACGCCGATCGACACCGGCACCGGCCTGCTGAACTCGGACTGCTCGGCGATGCAGATGCTGTTCTTCACCAGCGATCATCAGGGTGAAACGCTCGCCCACATCGTGCAGTCGGTGAAGGACTGGAACACCGAGTTCCATTCGCCGACCAGCGAGTTCAAGGCGATTGCGCCGCTGGTCGAGTTCAAGCTGGCATCCGGCAATGCCGGCGTGATGGCGGCGACCAATGAAGCGGTCGAGGAAGCCGACAAGCACGAGTTGGCGGCGATCTTCGGCGCCATCACCCTGATGTGCCTGCTGACCTTCCGCTCGTTCGGCGCAACCTTGTGCATCATCCTGCCGTTGGCGCTGGTCTCGCTGCTGAACAATGCGCTGATGGCCGTACTCGGCATCGGCTTGAAGGTGTCGACCCTGCCGGTGGTCGCGCTCGGCGTCGGTGTCGGCGTCGACTACGGCATCTACCTGTACGACCGCATCGAAGTGCACCTGCACCACGGCAAGACCCTGGTCGAAGCCTTCTTCATCGCGCTCAAGGAACGCGGTGCGGCGGCGGCGTTCACCGCGGCGACGATGAGCCTCGGTGTCGCCACCTGGGCGTTCTCGGCGCTGAAGTTCCAGGCCGACATGGGCTTGCTGCTGAGCTTCATGTTCCTGGTCAACATGCTCGGCGCGCTGATCCTGCTGCCGTCTCTGCTGGCCTTCCTGGTCAAGGCGAGAAAGGCTTGAGGCTTGAGCGCTTTCTCGATGACAAATTTGTCTGATTCCGCGCAGCCACTCGATCCTCCACGGCACCGCGCGTTCGCGGATAATCCGCGTCCGCCATGAACCTCGTCCCGCCTCGTCCCGCTGTCATCGCCTTGCCGTCGCCGGCCCGACTGCGGGCAGCGATTGCGGCAGAAGGCTATGCCTTCGTCGCCGGTGCGGCGATGCAGGGCGCGCTGCTGTCAGCCGGGTCGCTGGCCGACTGGGCCGCGTTCAGCGGCAGCTGGAACGATCTCGCGCTCGATACCTTCATGGCCGATGGCGGCCGTTATCGCCGCCGTCGCCATGCCGTGTATGCGATCGAAGCCGGCGGCAAGCTGGCGCGCGAGGCGCATCAGCCGCATTGGCAGGGCCTTGAGTACAACCCGCTGAACGGCGGTGTCGCGCGCTGGTTCGAGCCGGTGACCGAGGCGATCGGCGCGGGTGACAGCTTGAGCACCATCCTGCGCTGGTGCGCCGGCCTGTTCGGGCGGCTGTCGCCGGAGGTCGCGAACTGGAAAGTCGAAGTCCACCAGTTCCGCATCGAGGCCGGCCCTGGCATCGCCGGCCAGCCGACACCGGAAGGCGCGCATCGCGATGGCGTCGATCACGTGCTGGTGCTGATGATCCGCCGCCACAACATCGCTGAAGGCACGACGACGATCATCGATGCGGATGGCAACACGCTCGGCAGCTTCACCCTGACCGACGCCTTCGACGCCGCCCTCGTCGACGATGCCCGCGTGCGTCATGGCGTGACGCCGGTGGAAGCGTTGGACTCTAGCCAGCCGGCTTATCGCGATGTGCTGGTGGTGACGTTCAAGCGACGTTAGGGGGTAGTGATGACTCAAGAAGAGTTCGTAGAGGCACTCAGGCGCGAGTGTCGCGATTCCGCAGTCAGCGATTGCCTGCAGAGCTATCAAGCGCCTTCCGGCAGACGGCCAGGCGCTGCCTTGATGAAGCTGTCCGAGTGGTACAAAACCTTGAGTAGCGAAGATCAGACCTACGTCGCGTTTGCAATGCGTGATGCCGCTGACGCCACGCTCTTTGGTGTCCTCAGCGTCATTGATGGCGTTCGTGCCATAGAGCCGTACGGCGAGAAGTCAGAGTTCAAGCTATCCGCCAATCGTCTTGGGGTGGAATCATCCCTCGCGCCTGGTCCGGACTTCCTGCATGACATTCTTCGGGCTAATCCCTGACGGCTCATTAGCAGGGTTGATTTTCCGCGCGACCTGCGCGTTCGACGTCTGAATCAATGGCAATAAAAAGCCCGCATGCCTTGCAGGCAGCGGGCTGGTTTCAGTGGCTCCGCCATCCCTGGCGCGAACGAGGCTCGCTGCATTGGGCCCCGGCCCGACCATCCATGGTCGGGCGCATGAGTTCAGCGAGGCATGCTCGCTGAACTCATGCCCAGGCGTCAGCGTTCTTCACTACGACGTTGAAGCCATCGGCAATCTCGGCCAGCGCGGTGTCGTGCACCTGCGAGGCCGGAATGCTGCCGCCCAGCGCGCCGGGCAGCGATCGCGTCGCACAGGCATCGGCGACCACCGTGGCGCGATAGCCGTGGTCGAAGGCCGAGCGGGCGGTGGCCGAGATGCACATGTGTGTCATCGCGCCGGCGATGATCACTTCGGTGCGGCCGCTGGCTTTCAGCTGATCGTCGAGGCCGGTGGCGGTGAAGCAGTTCGGGTAGTTCTTCTCGATCACCGCTTCGCCGGCGATCGGTTTCACCGAATCGATCAGACCGAAGTAGGGGCCGGTGGGATCGAAGATCGGTGCGCCGGGGCCGGTCTTGTGCTGGAAGTGGAACACCGGCACGCCGTTGGCGCGGGCCAGGCTCAGCAGCTTCTTGGTTTCATTCAGCGCGCGGTCGAGCTGATCGAGCGGCAGCGCGCCGCTCTGGTATTCGTTCTGCAGATCGATCACCAGCAAGGCGGAGCTGGCCAGCGGTGACGGCGTCAGCGGAGCGCCGGCAATCTGGGTGAGGGTGCGCGGTTCAGCCATGTCTCATCTCCTCGTTCTAGTTATGCCTGGATTGCCGCTCAGACTAGGTCGGTGTGCTGCGGTACCGGCTGGCCTTCATCGAAGAAGGCCATCGAGACCGAGTTCAGGCAGTAGCGCTGGCCGCTCGGCTTGGGGCCGTCGTTGAACACATGGCCGAGGTGACCATCGCAGCGCTGGCAACGCACTTCGGTGCGGATCATGCCGTAGCTGCGATCGGTGATGCTGCGGATGTGCGCCGGATCGTAGGGCTCGAAGAAGCTCGGCCAGCCGGTGCCGGAATCGAACTTGGTATTCGAGCGGAACAGCGGCAGGCCGCACAGGCGGCAGGCGTAGGTGCCGGCCTTCTTGTTGTCGGTGAACTGGCCGCAGAAGGCGCGTTCGGTACCGTGTTCGAGCAGCACGCGGTGCTCCTCGGCAGTCAGCGATTGCGCCAGCTCGGTCTTCAGCGCCGGGCTGATCGGACGCAGGTCGTAGCCGCTGGCAGACGGCGGAACAGGTGGGTTGACGATGACGGGTTCTGGCTTGGCCATGAAGGACCTCTCAATGAAGGGTTATTTGCGGACGTAGTCGGCGAACTTGTGTTCGAGCTTGTCGACCTTCGGCAGCGCCACGCCGGCGATGTACGGCTGACCGGGATTTCGCACCGCGTAATCCTGGTGATAGACCTCGGCAGTGAAGAACGTGTCGAGCGGCACCAGCGCGGTGACAATAGGGCTGCGGAACACTTTCGCGGCTTCCAGCTGAGCGATGTAGGCAGCGGCCACGTCGCGCTCGGCCTCATCGTGGAAGAAGATCGCCGAACGATACTGACGGCCGCGGTCGTTGCCCTGGCGGTCGAGCGTGGTCGGATCGTGAGCCACGGCGAACAGCACCTTGAGCAGCGCGCCATAGCTGATCACGGCTGGGTCGTAGACGATCTTGACGACCTCGGCGTGGTCGGTGCGGCCGGTGCAGACGGCTTCGTAGTTGGCGCTGTCGGCACTGCCGCCGGCATAACCGGAAATCACTTCGGAAACGCCATCGAGGCGCTCGAACACCGCTTCCACGCACCAGAAGCAGCCAGCCGCAAAGACGGCTTCCTGCGGCCCATCGCTGGTCGGGCTCAGGTCGCGGGCAGGGTCGGGGAAGCCGGAGTGGTCGGCGCGTCGTGCGGCAGCAGGAAGATCACAGACGATGTTCATCAGGGGCTCTCCATGAGGGCTGGGTCAGGGCCGGATCGGCCGTCGTCGCAGGGCGACACGGCCGGGGGCTGAAGGGCAGCTTGATTGCGAGGCTGCGGATCATGCGCCAATCGTCCGGGCGCGGCGGGCATTGTGTCTGCGCCGGGCCGTTCCCGATTCATGGCTGATCGTTCACGCAGCGCTGGCCACGCCAGCATGTGCGGCTGCATCCTGGCCGGACTTGCGCTGGATGAATTCGATCTTGTAACCGTCCGGGTCTTCGACGAAGGCGATCACCGTGGTGCCGTGCTTCATCGGCCCGGCTTCACGCACCACCTTGCCGCCGCGCGCCTTGACCATGTCGCAGGCCTGATAGGCGTCCGCCACTTCGAGCGCGACGTGGCCGTAGGCGTTGCCCAGCTCGTAGCTCGCGGTATCCCAGTTGTGGGTCAACTCCAGCTCGGCGCCAAGCTGCACGCCATCGACGCGATCTTCAGCGCCGAGAAACGCCAGGGTGAAACGGCCTTCCGGATAGTCGCGACGCGAGACCAGCTTCAGGCCGAGCACGTCCTGGTAGAACTGGATCGAGCGGTCGAGATCGCCGACTCGGAGCATCGTGTGCAGGATTTTCATGGGTCACTCCCGGATGACTGCAAAGTGGGGCAGCCGCAAGTGAATGCAAGGCAGCGGAGCTTGCGGGCCGAAGCTGGATGTTACCGTTCGGTACGAAGCGGTGGAGCCTCGTCTGACCGGATTCCGCCGAGGACGTTCCGTCGTCGCCACACGGCTGGTTACGGAGGCCGCAGCCTCGTGGATGACGCGGCGACGCCTTGCTGCAACATCACGGGCGCATGGTTCTTGCTTGAACACACGCCTTTGGAAACCGGCTAAAGTCAAGACCATGATGCCCTCGATCCTCAAGCTGGATATTGGTGGGATGCCGGTCAGCTGGATCCGTTGGCAGACTGC
>NZ_CAISIQ010000538.1 GCF_903885465.1 uncultured Nevskia sp. | reverse complement strand
AGAACTATTTCAGGCTCTATTCGAAGCTGTCCGGCATGACCGGCACCGCCGATACCGAAGCCTTCGAGTTCCAGAACATCTACAACCTCGAAGTCATCGTCATCCCGACCAATCGGGCGATGGTGCGCGATGACCGCGGCGATCTGATCTACATCAGCGCCAAGGGCAAGTTCGATGCGGTGATCAAGGACATCGAAGAGGTTCATGCCAAGCGCCAGCCGATCCTGGTCGGCACCGCGAGCATCGAGACCTCCGAACTGCTGGCCAATCTGCTGACTCAGAAGGGCATCGTCCACGAAGTGCTGAACGCCAAGCAGCACGAGCGCGAAGCCGAGATCGTCGCGCAGGCCGGCCGTCCCGGTGCGGTGACCATCGCCACCAACATGGCTGGCCGCGGTACCGACATCGTGCTCGGCGGTTCACTGGAAGCTGAACTGCATGCGATTGCGGAAGACGACGTAGCCGCCCGGGAAGCCGCCAAGGCGGCATGGAAGGAGCGTCATGCGGCGGTCGTCGCCAGCGGCGGTCTGTATGTGATCGGCTCCGAACGCCATGAATCCCGCCGCATCGACAACCAGCTGCGTGGCCGTTCCGGTCGTCAGGGCGATCCGGGTGCCACCCGCTTCTATCTGTCGCTCGATGACACGCTGATGCGTATCTTCGCGCCGCCGTCGATGCGCGGCCTGCTGCAGCGCCTTGGCATGCAGGAAGGCGAAGCGCTGGAAGCGAAGATGGTGACGCGCTCAATCGAGACCGCGCAGCGCAAGGTGGAAGCGCACAACTTCGACATCCGCAAGAACCTGCTCGAGTACGACAACGTCGCCAACGATCAGCGCAAGGCGATCTACGAGCTGCGCGACGAGCTGATGGGCGCCGCGGTCGTGACGCCGATGATCGACGACATCCGCGCCGACGTGGTCACCGCCGTGGTCGCCGTGCATGTGCCGCCGCAGAGCCCCGAGGAGATGTGGAACCTCGAAGCGCTGGAAGAAGCGCTGCGCAAGGATTTCGGCACCATGCTGCCGATCCGCCAGTGGGCCGAGGAAGACCCGCAGCTCGACGACCGCAAGATCAAGGAACGGATCGGCGAGATCCTGTCGACGACCTACGCCGACAAGAAGGCGAAGATCGGTGGCACCGTGCTGGAGTCCTTCGAGCGCGAAACCCTGCTGCGCGTGCTCGATACCTTCTGGCGCGAGCATCTGGCGGCGATGGACTACCTGCGGCTCGGCATCCATCTGCGCGGCTATGCGCAGAAGGACCCGAAGCAGGAGTACAAGCGCGAAGCGTTCACCATGTTCAACGATATGCTGGCGCGCTTCAAGCACGAAGTGGTGTCGCGCCTGGCCCGCATCCAGATCCTCACCGAGGACGAGGTGCACGCGCTTGAAGAAGCGCGCCGCGCCGCCGCGCCGCCGATGGAGTTCCAGCATGCCGATGCCCAGTCGGTGATCGACCAGCCGGACGTCGTGGCGGTCGAACCCACCGGCGAAGGTCGAAGCCTGAGCGCGCCGACTACCGTCGACCGTCCGGAAGCCTTCGTCCGCGACATGCCGAAAGTCGGCCGTAACGATCCTTGCCCCTGCGGCTCGGGCAAGAAGTTCAAGCAGTGCCACGGGGCGCTGGTCTGAGAAGCGGTGGTCAGTGGCTCGTGGCCAGTGGCCAGAAAATGAAGTTCACCGTCGTCGTTAACTGATCACTGACCACCAGCCACTGCTTCCACCATGGCCGTCAATCTGAATGAACCGGGACCACTGACGCCGATCGCTGGTGCCCGCCTGGGTTCTGCCGAAGCGGCGATCAAGAAGCCGGGCCGGCAGGATCTGCTGATTATCGAGCTGGCGCCGGGCACTCGCGCGGCCGGCATGTTCACGCAGAACGCGTTCTGCGCTGCGCCGGTCCAGGTCTGCCGCGAGCGGTTGGCGGTCAGTCAGAACATCCGTGCGCTGCTGATCAATGCGGGCAACGCTAATGCCGCGACCGGTACCCAGGGGCTCGCCAACGCACGTGAAACCGCTGCTGCGGTAGCGGCCGCGATCGGTTGCGATCCGTCCCAGGTGCTGCCGTTCTCGACCGGCGTGATCGGCCAGCAACTGCCGGTGTCACGGATGATCGAGGCGATCCCGAAGGCCGCCGCGAACTTGCAGGCCGACGGCTGGAACGCCGCCGCCCGCACGATCATGACCACCGACACGATCCCGAAAGGCGCGACGCGCAGCGTCGCGACCTCGCAGGGGCCGGTCACGGTCACCGGTATCGCCAAGGGCGTCGGCATGATCTATCCGAACATGGCGACCCTGCTGGCCTACATCGGCACCGATGCGCGGCTGACGGCAGAGGCGACGCAGACCCTGATCCAGCATGCGGTCGCTGCCTCGTTCAACAGCGCGACCGTCGACGGTGATACCTCGACCAACGATTCCTGTGTGCTGTTCGCGACGGCGCAGGTCGGCAGCCGCGATGTCGATACCGGCCACGCCGATTACCCGCTGATCGCGGCAGCGGTCACCGAGGTCTGCATCGAACTCGCCCAGGCCATCGTCCGCGATGGCGAAGGCGCGACGCGCTTCATCACCGTCGATGTCGAAGGCGGTGGCACGGTCGACGAGGCGCGGCTGGTGGCGTATTCGATCGCCCATTCGCCGCTGGTCAAGACCGCGATGTTTGCCGGTGATGCGAACTGGGGCCGGCTGGCGATGGCGATCGGCAAGGCCGGCGTGCCGGGCCTTGATCCGGGCAAGGTCGATCTCTGGCTGGACGATGTGCGCCTGCTCGACGGCGGCGAACCGCATCCTTCGTATCGCGAGGAACTCGGCTCGGCTGTGGTTGCCAAGCCGGAGTTCACGATCAGGGTCGGCCTGGGTCGCGGCACCGCCAAGACCCGGGTCTGGACCTGCGACTTCAGCTACGACTACGTCAAGATCAACGCCGAATATCGGACCTGAACCTCGCCGCGCGCATCGCGCGGCGAGATTGGTGATCTCAGGCCAGCACTTCGGCCAGGAAATCCTGCATCGACTTCATCGACCGCGCTTCGGCCAGCGCGTCATGGGCGGCGACGCCGGGCATGTTCGCGCCGGGCATCGAGAACGCATGCAGGGTTTTGCCGTAGATATGCAGTTGCCAGTCGTTGCCAGCAGCGTTGAATTCGTCGCGGAAGGCGACCGCATCCTCGAACGGTGCCAGCGGATCGGCATCGCCGTGCAGCACCAGTGCCTTGGCGGTGATCTTGTTGGCCGGCAGTCCGTTGCCCTTCAGCAGGCCGTGGAAGCTGACCACGCCGCGCACGTCGGCGCCGCTGCGGGCCAGATCGAGCACGCACAGGCCGCCGAAGCAGAAACCGATCGCGGCGATGCGCGTGGCATCGACCTCGGGCAGCGCCCGCACGGTGGCAACGGCGAGCTTGATGCGGCGCGCGAGCATGGTCCGGTCTTCCATGAACGGCGTCATCAGCGCACTGCATTCCTGTACCGTTTCTCCGGTGACGCCGACGCCGTACATGTCCAGCGCGAAGCCGACATAGCCAAGTTTGGCGAGCTTCTCTGCCTGGCCATTGCTGAAACTGTTGCGACCGCCCCAGGCATGGCTGACCAATACCGCGGGACGCTGCCCGAGGCTGTTATCGAAGTAGACGCGGCCGCGCAATGCAACGCCCTGATCCTGGTAATCAACTCTGCGGGTAACGATGGCCATGCCGGTGAATCTCCTGAACGCGATGTGGATGACGAGATGAATTCGATGACGACCCGTGCGCGCCTGCTTCCGAGGCGCGTCGAAGCGTGGCAGCGCGATTGTGACTGCAGGCCGCGGCCGCTGGCGAGCCGCCGATGAGCAGGCCGTTGATCGATGTCGCTTGCGGCGTGCTGATCGACGCTGAGGGCCGGCTGCTGATCGCCCAGCGTCCGGCCGGCAAGATCGCTGCCGGCAAGTGGGAGTTTCCGGGCGGCAAGATCGAGCCGGGCGAAACCGCTCTCGACGCGCTGAAGCGCGAACTGCACGAGGAACTGGGCGTCGACATCACCGCCGCCCGGCCGCTGCTGCGTTTCCGTCACGACTACAGCGATCGCCAGGTGCTGCTCGACACCTGGCTGGTCGATGGCTGGGACGGCGAGCCACAGTCGCGCGAGCAACAGGCGTTCGCCTGGCGCCGGCTCGATCAGTTGGACGATCTGGATCTGCTGCCGACCGTGACGCCGATCGTCGCTGCGCTGCGCCTGCCGCGGCACTATGTGTTCACGCGGCCGGACGCGACCTTGATCGAGCTGCTGACCCAGCTCACGCGGCTGCCGCACGGCGCGCTGCTGCGGCTGAGGCTGCCAGGGCTGGATGAGCGTGCCTATGCCGCGCTGGCGACGACCTTGCTGCCCGCCTGCCAGGCGGCCGGGCTGAAGCTGATCCTCGATCGCGATCCGGCAATGGCGGCGGCGATCGGTGCCGATGGCTGGCATGCAAGCGGTTTGGCGCTGACGCGCTATGGCGCCAGGCCGATCGCGCCTGAACTGTGGTTCGGCGCGTCGGTGCACAACGCGGAGCAGCTGCGCGTTGCGCAGATCGTCGGCGCCGATTTCGCCGTGCTCGGACCGGTGTTCCAGACCGCGACCCATCCGGGCGCAGAAGGCATCGGCTGGACCGGGTTTGCCGAGCGGCGCGGCGTGGTCGGCCTGCCGGTCTATGCGCTGGGTGGCTTGTCGCCCGGCGATCTGTTCGAGGCCCGCCGCGCGGGCGCGCAGGGCATCGCGGCGATCAGCGCGTACTGGCCGAGGTAGGGCGGCCCGCGGCCGCCGGCGCTTTCCGCCCGGACAGAACAAGGCGGCCATGGGCCGCCCTACGGTCTAGTCGCCGAAATCTTCGGGATCGGGTACCGCCGGGATTGCATGCCGGCCATCGAACCAGGCACCGAGATCGAGCAGCTTGCAGCGCTCG
Source organism: uncultured Nevskia sp. (assembly GCF_903885465.1). GTDB lineage: Bacteria > Pseudomonadota > Gammaproteobacteria > Nevskiales > Nevskiaceae > Nevskia. Next base: position 4,794 of record NZ_CAISIQ010000538.1, on the reverse strand, counting down.
CTGCAGAACGGCCGCGAGGGATTGCGCTCGTCGAGGCGGCTGGAAGCGCCGCATTGCGGGCAACGGGCGATGCGGATGGCATCCGCCTTGTTGCCGGTGCTCATTCCTGGTTGCTCAGGCTGCAGCACTGCAGATGGAAGCCGATGTCCTCGGCGGTCTGCACGTTGCGCTGATTGACGTCGCCCAGGCGCATGAAGCGGAACGAGAAGCGGTGCTTGCCGGCGCTGATTTCGGGATAGACGTCGCTGTCCGGCGGCACATGGACCCGCAGCAGCTGGAACACGCCGGTCGGCACATGCAGGTAGACGCCGCCCTGGGCGATCTGCTCGCTGCTGGCGGTGGAATCGCGCAGCAGGCGCAGATACAGGCCGATCGCCACCTGATACGGCTTGAGAATCGAGAACCAGCGCGACAGGTCACGCTCGGTGTTCGCATACGGCCGCGCCAGCCAGCGGTGAAAGGCCGGGAGATCGAACATGCAGGTGCCGCCGGGAATGCCGCTGCGGTTCATCACCGCGAACAGGAATTCGTTCTCGCGCAGCACCGTCGACGGATGAACCCCGGAATTGTGCAGGCTGGTCAGCACGACGGTGATTTCGGCGAGCACGGCATCGAGCCGGGCGCGGTCCAGTTCAGGACGGGTACGAAAGCGGTTCAGCAGGCTGCGCTGCTCGGTGAGATCGCGGATCAGTTCGGTGCGCAGATCGCTGCGGCCGATCACCGACAGGATGTCGAGCAAGGTCTGCAGGCCGGCGCGAATGCCCCAGGCAGTGGCGTCGCTGCCGCAGTGCGCGTATTCCGCGAACAGGAACTCCACACGCAGCAGGGACCGCGTCCGCTCGTTCAGCGGCTGCTCGAAACAGACCCATTCGGCAGTACGGTCCATTGCATCCCGGTTGCGCGCGTGTCGGGCATTGTGCCCCGCAACATCCGGTGCGGCAAACCCTGGCGATCAATTACGGTGCAGAGCGTCGGGCCGAGCCCAGGCTGGTGTAGTGACGATGCAGCCGGGCGACTTGTGCTTCGACGGTGCGCGTCTCGTCGCGGTTGTCGACGACATCGTCGGCACGGCCCAGGCGCAGGCTGCGGCTGGCCTGGGTGGCGATCATCTGGCGCGCCTGCACCTCGTTGGCGCCGTCACGTGCGGTCAGTCGGCGCAGCTGCACGTCCTCCGGCGCATCGACGACCAGCACCCGATCAACCAGCGCCGCCATGCCGGCTTCGATCAGGATCGCTGCCGAATAGATGCAGTACGGCGCGGTCTGCGCGGCGCGCCAGGCAGTGACTCTCGCGCGGATCGCCGGATGGGTGATCGCTTCGAGGCGCCTCAGCGCGGCCGGATCGGCGAACACGACGTCGCGCAGCGCCCGGCGGTTCAGCGTGCCGTCGGCGTTCAGCATGTCGGCACCGAAGCTCGTCGCGATCTCGGCCAGCGCTGGCGATGGCGGAGCAACCACCTCGCGGGCGACCTCGTCGGCTTCGAGCAGTGGCACGCCTAGCTTGATGAACAGGTTGGCGACATGGGTCTTGCCGCTGGCGATGCCGCCGGTCAGGCCGATGGTGAAGGTACTCATCAGCGTGCTCCGGTGACGCCGCCGAGGGCATCGCCCCAGATCAGCATCAGCCAGCCGGCGCCGGCGATGTACGGGCCGAACGGGATCGGCACGTTGCGATCATGACCGCGGAACACGATCAGGCCGAGGCCGATCACGGCACCGACGGCGGACGACAGCAGCAGCAGGATCGGTAGAGACATCGCGCCGAACCAGGCGCCGAGGCCGGCCATCAGCTTGAAATCGCCATAGCCCATGCCGTGCTTGCCGGTGATGATCCGGAACAAGTGATAGATCGACCACAGGCTCAGGTAGCCGACGATCGCGCCCCAGATGCTGGCCGACATGCCGACGAACACCGGCACCGTGCTCAGGCCCAGGCCCAGCCACATCAGCGGCAAGGTCATGTTGTCGGGCAGGATGGTTTCGCGCAGGTCGATCACGGTCAGCGCGATCAAGGTCCAGGTCAGCACCAGCGCCGCTGCCAGTTGTGGCGACCAGCCGAAACGCCAGACGCAGACCGCCGACATCAAGGCCGAAGCCAGTTCCACCAGCGGGTACTGCATCGAGATGGCGGTCTTGCAGCTGGCGCAACGGCCGCGCAGCAGCAGCCAGCTGACAATCGGGATGTTCTGCCAGGCGCGAATCGCGCTGCCGCAGCCGGGACAGCGTGATGGCGGCTGGGTCAGCGACAGCTTCGGCGCCTCGACCGGCGCCAGTTCCAGCAGTTCGCGGGCTTCGGCCTGCCAGTCAGCTTCGAGCATCCGCGGCAGCCGCAGGATCACCACATTGAGGAAGCTGCCGACCACCAGGCCGAGCAGGGTCGTGGTGATGCCGAGAAACAGCGGGTCGTTGGCAAGCGCGTCGATCAGGGCAGTCATGCGCAGCGGTTGGCATTCGCGAGAGGGGAGCGGCGGTGATCGTAACCGCTAGTCCGCCACCGGCGCAGCCCGTCGGCAGAGCGGTTCAGGTGGGCGGATGGGCGCCGACCTGAACCAGCCCGAGTCGTGCCTAGCGGGTCGCCGCTGCCAACGGATCCGCCGGTGCCGTCCAGCCGCAGTTCTTGCCAGCGTTCTGCTGTTCCAGATAAGCCTTCAGCGGCGCGAAGTATTCGAGGATCGCCGAGGCATCCATCTGCCTGGTACCGGTCAGCTTCTCCAGCGTTTCCGGCCAGGGTTTGCTCTGGCCCTCCCGAAGCATCGCCATGAATTTCTCGCCGGCAGCCTTGTTGCCGTAGATGTCGCAGTCATGCAGCGGGCCCTTGAAGCCGGCGGCTTCGCAGAGCGCCTTGTGGAACTGGAACTGCACGACGAAGCTCAGGAAGTAACGCGTGTACGGCGTGTTGCCGGGAATGTGGTACTTGGCACCCGGATCGAAATCCTCCTCGCTGCGGGCCATCGGCGGTGCCACGCCCTGGTATTCCTCGCGCAGCTTCCACCAGGCCTTGTTGTAGTCGGCTGGCTGCACTTCGCCGGAGAACACTTTCCAGCGCCATTGATCGACGAGCTTGCCCCAGGGCAGGAAGACGATCTTGTCGAGCGCCAGCTTCATCTGCGAATTGATCACCGCTTTTTCGTCGGTCTTCACGTCCTTGACCAGGCCGATCTTCTTCAGATGCTCTGGCGTCAGCGACAGGGTCACGGTGTCGCCGATCGCTTCATGGAAACCGTCGTGCGCGCCGTTCTGGAAGATCGGCGGCTGGTCCTTGTACATCAGGTAGTAGTAGATGTGACCGAGCTCGTGGTGGATCGTGGTCAGCGATTCCTCGTCCGGCACGATGCACTCCTTGATGCGCACATCGCTCTCGCCATCCATCGGCCAGGCCGAGGCATGGCAGACCACATCGCGATCGCGCGGCTTGACCAGCATCGACTTCTGCCAGAACGATTCCGGCAGTTTCGGCATGCCCAGCGAGGTGTAGAAATCCTCAGCGACCTTGGCCATCTTCACGGCGAACTGGGCATCGGCCTTGTGCTCGAGTTCGGCGAGGTCGACCGGTGTCGGCTTGCCTTTGAACGCCGCGAGCAGGGTCTGGTACTCGGTCTTGCGCTGGGCTTGCAGCGAAGCGCTGACATCGAGATCGGACACGCCCTTGTACGGCTCGACCAGCGGATAGAGATTGCCCCACTGCTGCGCCCACATGTTGCCGAGCAGATGAGCCGGGATCAGGCCGTCCTTCGACACGACGCTGTCGCCGTACTTCTCGTTGAGCTTGTTGCGCACGTGGCAGTGCAGCGCGTCGTACAGCGGCTTCACCTGGCCCCAGAGGCGTTCGGTCTCGGCCGAGAAATCCGCCGGGCTCATGTCGTAGCCGCCGCGCCACCATTCGCCGGCATCGGCATAGCCGGATTCCTTGGCGGCGCCGTTGTAGAGGCCGACGAAGTTCTGGTAATCGTCGCGGATCGGCTTGGCAGTCGCGTGCCAGCCGGCCCAGGCTTCGGCGATCTGCGCTGGAGTGTTCTTCAGTTCGACGTTGTTGACGATCTTTTCGACTTCCGGCAACGACAGGCATTCATCGTTGCCGGCGGTGCTCTTGCGGCACCACTGGCCCTTGCCGTAGTTGGCTTCCATGTCCGACAGCACGGCGGCGAGCGCGGTGCGGTCCTCGGCCTTGCTCGGCGATACCGAACTGATGCGGATCAGTTGCAGCGATCGTTCGGTGACCGGCGACAGATCCTTGAGCACGTAGAACGGCTTGGCGGCCTGGCCTTCGTTGTAGCTGAACTCCAGCGCCTGCTCGCCGGCGCGCGACGCGATCATCTGCGAATCGTCGGTGATGTAGGTCGACTGCAGCCATTGGGCTGATGCCACGTATTTGCCGAGCGCCTTGAACTGCTTGTTGAAGTCGGCGACGAAAGCATCGGCCTGCGCCGCCGTTGGCGCTGCCTTGGCTTCGGCTGCAGGGGCAGCGGCTTTGTCACCGCAGGCGACGAGGCTCAGCGCGGCGCTGGCAGCGAGGCTGGCCCACAGGATTCTTGGATGGATGAGACGAAGCATCAGGTTCTCCCGGATTGGTGCGGGGCGCTGTTCAGCGCCCGATGCGCTTGGATGGCGATTGGCCGGAAACGGTTTGAATGAAGCCTCAGCGAACGGTGCCCATCAACCGCTTGATCGGCTTGATCATGATCGCCATCAGCAGCCCCAGCGTGCAGGCCAGCGCGAAGATCATCAGATAGCGGCCCGGCGCGCTGGCGATGTCATCGGCGCCAAGATGGCCGGCAATCAGGCCGGACAGCAGGTT
>NZ_CAISIQ010000537.1 GCF_903885465.1 uncultured Nevskia sp. | reverse complement strand
GCTTCTTCAGTCTTCTCGACAGGCTTTCCAGCCGTCTCTTCGACAGTAGGCGCTGCGGCGAGTGCTGCTTCAACCAACTCGGCCGGAGCCGGGATAACGACCACGGGCGGCACGACCGGCGCTTCGGCTTCCGCAGCCACCGGCGGTGCCGGCTCGGCTGCCACAAGCTCAGGTTCCAGCACGGCGACGATGACCGGCTCCGCTTCGGCAGCCAACGGCGCGGCTGCAGTGACGAGGTCCGGCTCGGCAGCTGACGGCTCGCTTTCGGCTACAGGTGCCGCGACCGGGGACGGCTCGATCGTGGCTTCCACAACCGGTTCGATAAGCGGTTCAGCGATCGGCTCGACCGCGGCCACTTCAATCGGCATCGCCAGGGCGACTTCGACCGGCGCCGCAGCAATCGCCGGCTCGGCGAACTCGACGGCAACCGGCGGCGCGGCGGATTCGAACAGCGGCGCTTCGACCACCTGTGCCGCCGGTGCTGCTTCGACGAACGAAACTTCGACAGCAGGCTGCTCGATGGCCGGTTCGACAGCGATCGGCGCATCCAGCACGGCCAGCGTTTCGACGGCGGCTGATGATTCGATCGAGGCAGCAGCCAGGGCTACCTCAGTCTCTTGGACAGCTTCTGGGGCAGTTTCCGGAGCGACGGCTGCTTCGGCGACCACTTCGGTGCGCTGCGGACGCTGGTCGCGACGCGGTGCGTAGCCCGGTTCATCGCTGCCGGCGCGCGCTTCGAGCGCGGCCGAGTCGAACATCGGCGACGTATCGTCGGCCTGGTTCAGGCCGCCGTCGTTGTCATCACCTTCGTCGCCTTCACCTTCGCTGCCCGGTGCGGCATTCGGATTGCGCTCGCCGTTCTCGCCGGTGCGGCCACGACCACGGCCACGACGACCCCGGCGACCGCGACGGCCACCGCCTTCACGTCCTTCCCCAGCCACGCCGGCCGGAGTCTGGCCTTCGCTCTGTGCCAGGGCGGCGGCTTCGCCGTCGACTGGTGCGTTGCTGTTCAGCAGTTCGCCCATCGTTTCCGGGGCTGCCGACAGCGCGCTGACCATCGGCGCTGCAACGGTTGCCGCAGCAGCGGCAATGACCACCGGCGGCAGTGCGTCGGCATCGGATGCCGCCGCATTGGTCTGCGGCTGCTGGTTGCGCGGGTTCTGCTGCTTCGGCTGATTCTGCGGCTGGCGGGGCTGCTGCTGGCCGCCACGGTCGCCGCGTCCTTCACCACGCGCCTGGCGATTGCCGCCGTTCTCGCCACCGCCGTTGCGGGGCTCGTTGTTGCGATCGCGGCCTTCGTTGTTGCCACGGCCGTCACGGCGCTGCTGACCTTCCTGCTGCGGACGCTGACTACGGTTGTCGCCACGGCCTTCACCGCCACGCCCTTCCCCACGATTGCCACCATCACGGCGCTGCTGCCCATCCTGCGGACGGCCGCCTTCGCGGCGACCATCAGGCCGGCCACCATCGCGACGCTGCTGGCCCTGCTGCTGACCACCATTGCGCTGCGATTTTTGCTGGCCGTTGTCGGCCTGCTTCGGGGTTTCGGTCTTGCCGCCGCCGAACAGGCCCTTGAGCCAGCTCCAGAAGCCGCCTTGGCTCGCGACCGGCTGCATCACGGCGACCGGTGCCGGGACGTGCTTCGGTGCTGCAACCGGGGCAACCGGATCCGGCGCATCGAGCGGCAGCGGGGCCGGTGCGTTCGGCAGCACCAGCTTCACCGCCGCTTCGCCACCAGCGCCACGCGGGGCCTGCTGAGGCGTGCCGTTGCCGGCCAGTGCGGCTCGGGCATCGGCCTTGTAGTCCTGCGGCAGGCGATAGCTCATGCCGGCGTTGTTTTCGAGCGTCAGATGATCGGCGCGAATCCGGGTGATCTCGTACTTCGGCGTTTCCAGGGTCTCGTTCGGCACCAGGGTGACCACCACCATGTAGCGCGATTCCAGTTCGGCGATGACGCCGCGCTTTTCGTTCAGCAGGTAGGTGGCGACGTCGACCGGCAGCTGCGCGATCACGCGGCCGGTGCGGTCCTTCATGCACTCTTCCTCGATCAGACGCAGTGCGGCGAGCGCCAGCGATTCGACCGAGCGGATCTGGCCGCGGCCTTCGCAGCGCGGGCAGGCGATCTGGGTGTGTTCGGACAGCGAAGGACGCAGACGCTGGCGGCTCATTTCGAGCAGGCCGAAGCGGCTCAGGCGGCCAACCTGAACTCTGGCGCGATCAATGTCGCAGGCCAGCTGCACGGCCTTCTCGACATCGCGCTGGTTCTTCGAGCTGTTCATGTCGATGAAATCGATCACGATCAGGCCGCCGAGATCGCGCAGACGCAGCTGGCGGGCGATTTCGTCAGCCGCTTCCAGATTGGTCTGCAGCGCGGTTTCCTCGATGCCGCCGCCGCCGGTGGCCTTCGCCGAGTTGATGTCGATCGCGGTCAGGGCTTCGGTGTGATCGATGACGATCGAGCCGCCCGACGGCAGACGGACCATGCGCTCATGCGCCGATTCGATCTGGCTTTCGACCTGGTAGCGCGAGAACAGCGGAATGTCGTCGCGGTACAGCTTCAGCTTGTGCTGCTCGGCCGGCATCGAACGCAGCATCTGCGCCCGGGCTTCTTCGTAGATTTCGGCGTTGTCGACGATCACTTCGCCGATGTCCGGGCGCAGGTAGTCGCGCAGCGCGCGCAGGACGACGTTGTTTTCCTTGTACAGCGGGAACGGCGCCGGCAGCTCGACGGCAGCGGAGACGATGCGGCCCCAGGTATCGGCAAGCTGATCGAGATCGGTCTGCAGTTCCGGCGCCGAACGGCCCATGCCGTTGGTGCGGACGATGATGCCCATGCCGTCCGGAATCGCCAGCGCGGCGAGCGCTTCGCGGGCTTCCTCGCGCTCTTCACCTTCGGCGCGGCGCGAGATGCCGCCGGCCTTCGGGTTGTTCGGCATCAGCACTAGGTAACGGCCGGCGAGGCTGACGTAGGTGGTCAGGGCTGCGCCCTTGTTGCCGCGTTCTTCCTTTTCAACCTGGACGATGATCTCCGAACCTTCGGCGATCAGCTCCCGCATGTTGCCCTTGCCGGCGCCGCTGGCGGTGGTCCGGTAATAGTCCTTGTGGATTTCCTTCAGCGGCAGAAAGCCGTGGCGCTCGGCGCCGTAGTCGACGAAGCAGGCTTCGAGGCTGGGCTCGACGCGGGTGATCTTGCCTTTGTAGACGTTGGACTTGCGCTGTTCGCGCGAGGCCAGTTCGATGTCAAGGTCGTAAAGCTTTTGTCCGTCGACGATGCCAACGCGCAATTCCTCGCGCTGTGTGGCGTTGATCAGAATTCTTTTCATTGATGCGGTCTCGATAGCTGTCTGGTGACACGCTCGACCGCGCAGAACGGGATGCGGCGCGTCTGGGGCGCGCCTCGATCGTTACGAAATTGTGATGGTTCGATCGTCGATTCATCCCCGCCTCGCGCGGGAACGCTGGATTGTGCGGAACGCCGGTCGAAAGACGGTCGGCGTAGCTGTTTAGTGCTTGGTCTGGCGCTGACGGGGCGGACGGTTTGTTACCATGCGGCCCGCCGGTTGGCACCAGATACCGACGAAAGCCCCGAAAAACCTTTGGGCCTGACGCCGGAACTGTATTCGTCGCAACCGCGACAAACAGATCGAAGTGTGCCATAGAAACCCGCGCCTACGATAGTTTTGCGTTGCCGCTCAAAGGCATGGCGCAGAACGTCGAAATCGGCGGCGCTGACGGGTACGGTCGGTTTCCGTGACACCGCTGCAGGTATTGCCGGCCAACGGTTCTTCACCCGTCATGTTTCATTTTTCGCCAAGCCGGTATCGGCTTTGTTCCTTACTGCCGAGATCGACTTGAACCGCAAAGCTCCTCCTCCTTCATCCTCCGCCCGGCCGTCGTCGCGGCCGAAGCCCCGCTCGGCGTCCTCCGATCGCCCGGCGGCACGTTCGCGTCCAGAAGGCGCCGAGCGTCCGGCCAGGCCAGCCTCATCCCGTCCGGGCTTGTCGGCTGGCAAGCCGTACAAGCCGGCATCGAAGTCGGCCGGCCGCACTGATTCCCGTACGGATACACGGCCAGCTCGGCCCACTTCGCGTCCGGGTGGGCCGAAGGGTGGCAATTCTGCTGGCGCTCCGGCATCGGTGCGACCGACGCAGCGGCCCAACTCGAAGCCGAGCCCACGCTCGGCACGGCCGCCGGAATCGCTGAGCGAGTTCATGGCGGCATCGAAGCCCAAGCCGAAGCCGGGCGCGAAATCCGAGCTGCGCAAGTCCGATCGGACCGCGCGCCCAAGCGCACCGCGCTACATGACCGCCAAGAGCAGCGCCCCGAAAGCGGCGTCGCCCGGCCGGGACGGCTCGCGGCCGGCCTCGTCGCGTGACGGTGACTTCGGTCCCCGGCCAACCTCGCGTCCGCCGACGAGATCAACGGTCCGGTCCGCAGACCGGACGATTGCCGCCAAGCCGACTTCATCCAGCCCTGCCACGAAGCGTGCGACCACCCCGAAGTTCACCCGCGAAAACCGCCCGGGCAAGGCCGTCGAAACGGCGGCCGACAAGGAGCTGCTGCCGACCGTCGTCGTCCACATGACGATCACCGCCAACGAGGACGGGCAGCGGGTCGACAACTATCTGATGAAGTGCCTGCCGGGCGTGCCGAAATCGCACATCTATCTGATCCTGCGCTCCGGCCAGGTGCGGGTCGATGGCGGCCGGGTCAAGCCGGACCGCAAGCTGGCGCTGGGCGAGGAAGTACGCATTCCGCCGGTCCGTCTCGCCGAGAAGAGCGAGCAGATCCGCGCGCCGGATGCGGTGCTGAACCGCTTGCGTGAAGCGATCGTCTACGAGGACGAGCATTACCTGGCGATCTGCAAGCCGGCTGGCCTGGCGTCGCACGGCGGCACCGGCATCGCTTACGGCGTGATCGAAGCCGCGCGCGGCTGGGGCAAGTACGACTTCCTCGAACTCGCCCATCGTCTCGATCGCGATACCAGCGGCTTGTTGCTGCTGGCCAAGTCCCGCGTCGGTCTGCTCAGAGCGCAGCGCGCGTTCCGCGAAGGCCTGGCCGACAAGCGCTACTTCGCGCTGATCGTCGGCCGCCTGCAGGGTGGCGCACGCGATGTCGATGCCGCGCTGGTCAAGCGCTCGATTCCGGGTGGCGAGCGGTTCATCGATATCGACGAGGAAGATGGCAAGCCGTCGAAGTCGCGCTTCGTGCCGCAGGCGCATTACAAGGATGCGACGCTCTGCGAAGTGCATATCTACTCCGGCCGCACCCATCAGATCCGCGTCCATGCGCTGGCGCTCGGTCATCCGGTGGCCGGCGATCGCAAGTACGGCCTGCGCGACGATCAGAAGCCGATCCGCGATCTGGGCCTGCGCCGCATGTTCCTGCACTCGCACTTCCTGCAACTGCCGGCCGATGGCGACTTCGGCAAGCTGATCCTCAACGCGCCGATGACCGAAGAGCTGCGCCAGTTCCTTGAGGTTCTCGGGCCGGGTCGTTGAGCGAGGGCATCACGTCGAACGTCGGGCTCACGCAAAGACGCCAAGGCGCAAAGGACGAACGATGAAGGAAAAGCTGTTCACCAATGGCTTTTCTTCGTGCCTTGGCGCCTTTGCGTGAGCATGCTTTTCTTTCGAACATCAACCTCAATGTCTGAATTCGAACTGCTGATCTTCGACTGGGATGGAACCTTGGCCGACTCCGCCGGCCACATCGTCAGCACCACGCAGAAGGCGATCCTCGATCTCGGCCTGCCGCCGCGCGAGAATCATCAGATCGCCGAGCTGATCGGCCTCGGGCTGCAGGACGGCATGCGCCGCCTGTATCCGGAGTTCGATCCGAACTGGGTGATGGCGCAGCTGTTCGCACATCGCCGCGAGTCCGGTCTGAAGATTCATTCGACGCCGTTGTTCGCGGGCGCTGTAGAAGCGCTGCAGGCGCTGCGTGATCAGGGCTTCCGGCTGGCGGTCGCCACCGGCAAGCCACGCGCCGGGCTGGAGGGTGCGTTCGACGAGCACGAGGTCCGCTCGCTGTTCGAGATCAGCCGTTGCGCCGATGAAACCGCTGACAAGCCGCATCCGCTGATGCTCGAGGAAATCCTCCGCGAGACCGGCGTGGCGGCGGGTAGGGCGCTGATGATCGGTGACACCGAATATGACGTGGCGATGGCTGCCGCCCTCGGCGTGCCGGCGCTGGGCGTTGCTTGTGGCGTGCACGCGCCGGGGCGTCTGCTCTCGGCAGGCGCCGCCGCCGTGATCGACGATGTCCGTGCGCTGCCGAGCTGGTTGCTACGGTAAGGCGCAGCCCGCTTCAGCCAGCATCCGCCGAACCGCGATCAGCGGCAGGCCGACCAGGCCGGTGGCGTCTTCGCTGGCTATCGCTTCGACCAGCGAGATGCCCAGACCTTCGCTCTTGAAGCTGCCGGCGCAGTCGTAGGCCGGCTCGGCGTCCAGATAGCGTTCGATCTCGGCATCGCTCAAGTGCCGGAAGCGCACACGGGTGTGATCGACATGGCTCAGCACCCGTCCGCTGGCTTCGTGGATCAGCGCAACCGCGGTGATGAATGTCACCGTGTTGCCAGCTTGGGCCCGCAATTGCGCGATCGCCCGTTCGCGGTTGCCGGGCTTGCCGAGCACGGCGTCGCCGAGGGCGGCGACCTGATCCGAGCCGAGCACCCAGCGATCCGGATGCCGACTCGACAGCACACGCGCCTTGGCGATCGCCAGGCGTTCGGCAAGCTGCAGCGGCGTTTCGCCGGGCTGGCGGCTTTCATCGGCATCCGATGGCATTGCCACGAACGGCAGGCCCAGGCGGGCCAGCAGGCTGGCGCGATAGCGGGAGCCCGACGCAAGAATCAGCGGAAATTCCGAATTGATCAGAGACATAGGTGTGTTGAAGATTTCGATTTCGTGAACGCCGCTGATAGAGTTCTCGGCATGAACGAACCGGTCAAGAAAACTGCGCAGCGCATTCTGCCGCTGCACGCCAAGGTATCGAGTGCGCTGACGCGCGAGGCGAGCTACGCCGGCAGTCTGCCGGTGTCGCGGCTGGAACGTCTCAAGCAGGCGCTGGCCGATCTCCACGACACGCCGCAGACCGATCTGCAGGTGGAACTGCAGTTGCGCCGGGACAAGACCCGCGCGCCGAAGCTGGAAGGGCGGGTGCAGGGCGAGCTGACGATGACCTGCCAGCGCTGTCTGAAGCCGTTCCAGTTCGTGCTCGATGCGGCGATCGATCTGCGCCTGGTGTTCAACGAGGAAGAGGAAAACCGGGTGCTGAAGGACGCCGAGCCTTATCTCGTCGAGGACGATCAGCTGCCGTTTCACGTCATCGTCGAAGAGGAAGTGCTGCTGGCACTGCCGTTCTCGGCGCGCTGCGAACGGGACGATTGCACGCCGCTCTGATTTCGCCTCATTTGTTGTACATGTTCGGGGTCAATCAGGGTAGAATTCGCGCCCCTGGGCGAACCTTGCCCACCGGAGTTCCCCAATGGCTGTCGCAAAATCAAAGAAGTCCCGTTCCCGCCGTGGCATGCGCCGCGCCCATGATGCGCTGAGCGCGCCGACCCTTTCGGTCGACTCCACCTCGGGCGAAACGCATCTGCGTCATCACGTCACTGCCGACGGTTTCTACCGTGGCAAGCGCGTGATCGAGATGAAGACGGTCGAAGTCGCGGAAGAAGCCTGAGCTTCCTGGCAGCGTGCCGAACGGCTGAACCAGCCGTTTCTCCCGGCCGCTGCGAAGCGCAATCATGCCCGCCATGAACGCGCCGATCCTGCTGGCCCTTGACGCGATGAGCGGTGACCACGGTCACGGCATCGTCGTCGAAGCGGCTTTGCG
>NZ_CAISIQ010000536.1 GCF_903885465.1 uncultured Nevskia sp. | reverse complement strand
GGTGAGCTTGGTCAGCTTCACGCCGATCTGCTCCAGATGCAGCGCCGCCACTTCTTCGTCGAGCTTCTTCGGCAGGCGATACACGGTCTTTTCGTAGCTGTCCTTGTTCTTCCAGAGATCGATCTGCGCCAGCGTCTGGTTGGAGAACGAGTTGCTCATCACGAACGCCGGATGGCCATTGGCGCAACCGAGGTTCACGAGCCGGCCTTCGGCAAGAATGTAGATGCTCTTGCCGCCCGGGAAGGTGTAGTGATCGACCTGCGGCTTGATGTTCATCTTCACCACGCCATCGGCGCTGTTCAGACGATCCATCTGGATCTCGTTGTCGAAGTGGCCGATGTTGCAGACCAGCGCGTTGTGCTTCATCGCCTTCATGTGCTCGAGGGTGATGATGTCCTTGTTGCCGGTGGTGGTGACATAGATGTCGGCCAGGCCCAGCGTGTCTTCGACGGTGTCGACCTGGAAGCCGTCCATCGCCGCCTGCAGCGCATTGATGGGGTCGATCTCGGTCACCCACACCTGTGCCGACAGTGCGCGCATGGCCTGCGCACAGCCCTTGCCGACGTCGCCATAGCCGCACACCAGCGCGATCTTGCCCGCGATCATCACGTCGGTGGCGCGCTTGATGCCGTCGGCCAGCGATTCACGGCAGCCGTAGAGGTTGTCGAACTTCGACTTGGTGACCGAATCGTTGACGTTGATCGCCGGTACCAGCAGCTTGCCGGCCTCGACCATCTGATACAGGCGGTGCACGCCGGTGGTGGTCTCTTCCGAAACGCCGCGCCAGTCCTTGACCACACGGGTCCAGAAGCCGGGGCGCTCGACGGCGACCTTCTTGAGCAGGTCCTTGATGACCTTGATCTCGTGGTTGTCGGATGGCGTGTTGACCCAGTCCGAACCGTTTTCCAGCTCGTAACCCTTGTGGATCAGCAGGGTCACGTCGCCGCCGTCGTCGACCACCAGCTCGGGGCCGGTGAGCGTGCCGTCGGGCAGGGTGTGGGTGATCGAGTCCAGCGCCAGGTCCCAGTATTCCTCCAGCGTTTCACCCTTCCAGGCGAACACCGGCGTGCCGGCGGCCGCGACTGCAGCGGCGGAATCATCCGAGGTCGAGAAGATGTTGCAGCTGGCCCAGCGCACCGAGGCACCGAGGTGACCGAGGGTTTCCAGCAGCACGGCCGTTTCCTTGGTCATGTGCAGGGAGCCGGTCAGACGCACGCCCTTCAGCGGCTGCAGCGGCGCGTACTTGGCGCGGATCGACATCAGGCCGGGCATTTCTTCTTCGGCCATGCGGATACGCTTGCGGCCGAATTCGGCCAGCGAGATGTCGCGGACCTTGAAGTCGGTGAACTTTTCAGCAGGTTTCAGGACAGCATTCATGAGCATCGCTCCAGTGTAGAAATCGGTTGGAACGGGCGCCGTTGCTGGAAGCCTGCCCCCGAGCCTGGCCGTCATCGTGTCGCGACGGTCGCAGCGCCCCTCGGGAGTCTTGGCAGACATTGTATTCGCCTATGCGGATAAAAGGATAGACAGGAGCCGGACTGTTCGACCGGCGGCCCGGGCCAGCCGTTTCGTGCGAACTCGGCATCGGCTTTGCGTACCAAGGATCATGGATAACTCGACCAGCGACACTCGTAACGCCCGCAATGCCGCCGATGCCCCGCTGCGCGAGAACGTGCGCCGCATCGGTGCGACGGTGGGTGAAATGCTTGCCGAGCAGCACGGCGCGGCGTTTCTCGACGGCGTCGAAACGGTGCGCACCACGGCTATCCGTCGCCGCGAAGGCACCGCTACGTCGCAAGAGCTATCGGCGTTGTTGTCCGATCTACCAGTGGTCCAGGCGGAATGGCTGACGCGGGCGTTCTCGACCTACTTCCAGGGCGTCAACATTGCCGAGCGCGTGCATCGCATTCGCCGCCGCCGCGATTACGAACGGGCCGGCGCCGCCGCCCAGCCGGACAGCCTGCTCGACGCGCTGCACACCCTGAAGGCGGCCGGTGTCAGCGCCCGCGAACTGCTGCTGTGGCTGGGCCGGCTCGATGTCGAACCGGTATTCACCGCCCATCCGACCGAAGCGGTGCGCGGCTCGATTCTGGAGAAGGAGCAGCAGATCGTCCGCTGCCTGGTCAACGAATTCGATCCCAGTCTCACCGGCCCGGAGCGCGCCGCCGACTGGGGGCGCCTGCGGGTCGCGCTGACTGCCAGCTGGCAGACCCGCGAAACCGCTGCGGCACGCCCGACCGTGCAGGACGAATGCGACCACGTCGGCTTCTATCTGAGCGGTGCGATCTACAACATCGTGCCGGCGTTCTACGAAGCCTTCGAGGATGCGATCCGCACCGTGTACGGCACCGAAGTGGAGATGCCGCGCCTGCTGCGCTTCGGCTCCTGGGTTGGCGGCGACATGGACGGCAACCCGAACGTCGGTGCCGACACCATTGCCGATACGCTGAAAAGCCAGCGCGCGCGAATCCTTGAACGCTATGCGGCCGAGGTCGGCGAGCTATCCGACTCCTTGAGCCAGACGGCGGATCGGGTCGACGTTGCCGGGGAACTGCTGCGCCGTATTGCCGCTTACAAGACGCTGCTGCCGGAAGCCGGCGCCGCCTTGAAGCCACGCCACGGCGACATGCCGTATCGCCTGTTCCTGACCTTGATCCGTGCTCGTCTGCGGGCGACTGCCCACGATGACGACGGCGGCTATGAGAACGCCGAAGCCTTCCGGGCCGACATCGAACTGGTCGCTGAAAGCCTGCTCGCCGGCAAGGGCCTGAACGCCGGCTGGTACGCGGTGCGCCGCCTGTTGTGGCGAGTACGGACGTTCGGTTTTCATCTGGCGCGGCTCGACTGCCGCCAGGATTCGCGCGTCCACGCCAAAGCCATCGACGCGCTGATCGGCAATCCGGAATGGGCGGACCTTGCGGGTGACGCGCAGAGCGAAAGCCTGCGTCCCTACGCCGGTGCCAGCGCCACCTTCGCCGCGTCGGATGACGCGACGGCCGTTCGCTGCACGGCGGTGTTCACAACACTCGCCGAGTCGATCAACCGCTACGGCGCCGAGGCCATCGGCCTGTACATCATCAGCATGGCGCAGCGTGCCGCCGACGTGCTCGCGGTGCTCGCGCTGGCGCGCCACGGCGGGCTGGTCGATGAGCGCGGCCAGGTGCCGCTGGACATCGCGCCACTGTTCGAAACCGTCGACGATCTTCGTGCTGGTCCAGACACGCTGCGCGCGCTGTTCGCCGACCCGGTCTATCGCGAACATCTCGCCGCCCGCGGCGATCGCCAGGCGGTGATGCTCGGCTATTCGGACAGCGGCAAGGACGGTGGCACCGTCGCTTCTCGTTGGGGGCTGCAACGCGCCCAGGTCGAACTGCTCGAAGCGGCGCAGGCCTTCGGCATCAAGCTCAAGTTCTTCCACGGTCGTGGCGGTTCGGCCAGCCGTGGTGGCGGCAAGATCGTCACCGCGCTGATGTCCAGCCCGCGCGGCTCGGTTGCCGGCTCACTTCGGGTGACCGAACAGGGCGAAGTCATCCACCGCAAGTACGGCATCCGCGCGCTGGCCTTGCGCAGCCTCGAGCAGATGGTCGGCGCCACCTTGCGGGCAAGCTTGCGCCCGCGCATCCCGGAAGCGCGCGAAGGCGCCTGGCGTGAAGCGATGACCGCGATCTCCAATCACAGCCGCACGGCCTATCGCGGCTTCGTCGATGCGCCCGATTTCGTCGACTACTTCCGCACCGCCACACCGATCGACATCATCGAAAAGATGACCCTCGGCAGCCGCCCGAGCCGCCGCGGCACGATGGTCGGTGTGGAAAGCCTGCGCGCCATTCCCTGGGTGTTCGCCTGGACCCAATGCCGCTCCGGCCTCACCGCCTGGTACGGCCTCGGCAGCGGTCTCGAACAGGCCGCCGCCGAACTCGGCGAAGCGCGGCTGTTCGAGATGTCACGCGACTGGGCGTTCTTCCGCGTGCTGCTCGACGACACCGACATGATCCTCGCCAAGTGCGATCTCGACATCGCCGAACGCTTCTCGAAACTGTCCGGCCCGCTGCACGAAGCCTTCTTCCCGATGATCACCGCCGAGTTCGAGCGCACCCGTCACTGGGTGCTGCGCTTGCGCGGCCAGGAAACGCTGCTGGCCAACGAGCCTCGGCTGGCTGAATCGATCCGCGTCCGCAACCCGTATGTCGACCCGATCAGCTTCCTGCAGGTCGATCTGCTGACGCGCTGGCGCGCGTCGGGCAGCAGCGATGACAGCCTGTTGCGGGCGCTGGTGGCGACGGTGAACGGGGTGGCGCAAGGGCTTCAGAATACGGGGTGAGGCCCGGCACGCTTGCGGCGTATACGCCGCGCCGGGGCGAACGCCATTTCTGCCGGAGGCGGTGGGATTCCGGGAACACTCACGAGGTCGCCCCCACAAAAAAGGCCGCATCACTGCGGCCTTTTCGTTTCAGTGATGAAGCCTTACTTCAGCTTCTTCGCCGCATCCTTCAGCAGCTCGGCCTTGTCCGTCTTCTCCCACGAGAACGCGGTGAAGGTTTCGCCGTTCACCGTCATCTCGTAAGGCTTGCGGCCGAAGTGGCCGTAGGCGGCGGTGGCCTGATACATCGGGTGGATCAGGTCGAGCATCTTGATGATGCCGCCCGGGCGC
>NZ_CAISIQ010000535.1 GCF_903885465.1 uncultured Nevskia sp. | reverse complement strand
GCGCGGTCAGGCCGAAGGCGAGATGAATGGGGCGACGTTTCACGAGGTCTGGAAGCTCCGCACGGTAAGGCCGCGATGGATCAGCAGCGCGAATGCCGCGACCATCGCCAGCCCATAGAACAGGTGAGTGAAATCGCGGCGCGGAATCCGTTCGCGATATTCCAGCGGCAGGTTCTGCTGGCGCTCGATCTCGGCCACCGCTTTCGAGACCGCGTCCGGGCTTTCCGCCTCGAACACCTTGTAAGTGGTCGGCAGCGTCTTGAAGAAGCGGTGCATCGCCACGTCGGTGATCAGGCCAACGGCTTCCGGTTCCTTCTCGTCATCGAGCCGGGGCCAGTTCGCCGAGCGCAGGTAAAGCCAGTCCAGCGCCACCCGATGCTTGGCCATGCCCTCGCGGATGCGCTGGCGCGTCACATCGTCGATCTCCGCAGCGCCATCGGAGACCAGCAGGATCACCCGGCTGCCCGAGTACACGCGGCCCTCGAACTGGCTCAGCGCGGCGATCAGGCCGCGGCCGAGATCGGTGCCCGGCAGGCCGTTGGAAATGCCGGCGGCGGCGATGCCGGCCTGGATCACTTCCGGCGACTGCGAGAACGGCGTGACGCGAAACGGCGCAGCACCGAACATCAGCAGCGAGAAGCGATCTTCCTTGCGCCGCTCGACGAAGCGGGACAGCGCTTCACGGGCGACATTGCGCTTGCGCAGCGGGCTGTCGCGGCGGCGCTTCGGATGTGCGCCGCGGGCCACCATCTCGTCATCCATGCTCAAGGACGAATCGAACAGCACGACGATTTCCGCGCCGCGGCCGATACGCTCCACTTCCCATTCCGGCCGGCCGGGCCGGGCCAGCGCCAGCACGGTGGCAAAGATCGCCAGCACCGCGGCCGCGCGGCCGAGCCGTTCGATCCAGCGGCCGAGCGAATCCTCCGGCAGCCACGGCAGGGAGGAGAAGGTCAGCTCTTCGCGGCGCCGACGCAGCAGCGGCAGCAGCGCCAGCGGCAACAGCAGCAGCGCCCAGGGCTGGGCGAAATCTAGTGGCAGCGCGGGCAGCCCGTCGATCATGCTTCGTGCTGCTTCTCGATCGTCCGCAACTGCGCGCACAGCGCGTTTGGCGACAGGCTCGCGCCGTCACGGCCGCCGAAGAAGCGCGCGGCGGACTCGGCGTAGAAGCGCTCGATGACATCGCGCGCAGCCTCCAGATGCGGCGCGGCGCGGAACAGCAGCGCCAGCGTTGCCGGCTGCACGACTCTGCCAGCCGTCGCGTCGAAAGCCTGATGGAGGCAACGCCAAGCAGCATCGGAATCGGCTTCGGAATCCGGTGCCAGATGACGCAGCTCGCGCCGCGCACGGGCGAACGGCAGCCGCTCGGAAGCCTGCCATTCGCGCCAGCGCCACCAGGCCAGCCAGGTCAGCAGCACGGCGGCGAGCGCAGCCAGCACCAGCTTCAGCGGATGGCGAATCGCATCGGTATCGATCACCGGCGCCGGACGATCCGGCTGCAAGGCGCGCAACGCGCCCTTGTTGCTGATCTGCGCGGAAGTGATCGCGCCGACGGTGATCGGCCAGTCCGGCACGTCGATGAACAGATCCGGTGTCGTCGTACGCAGCTTCAGCTTCGGCAGGGCAATGACATCGACATCCTTCGAGGCATTGACGATCTGGTACTCCATGACCAGCCAGCGGGTGCCGTCGGCATGCCGCTCGACCTTGGTCGCGCGCCGCGCGATCCAGACGCCATAGCGATCGCGGCCCGGCAGTTCGGCCAGTTCCACCGGCTTGCCATCGACGCTGAGCTGCACCTTCTGCAGCAGCAGATCGCCGACCAGATACCCATAGGCGCGCGGATTTTCGACCGGCGTACGCGGCGGAGGGCGCAGGGCGGCTTCAGCAGCGGCCAGCGCTTCCGGTGTCGGTGGCACGTAGCCTTCAGCAACTGGGCCTTCCGCGATCGGCATCTGCGCAGCTTCAGGCGCTGGAGCGGCCGCGGGTTCCGGTGGCGGCACGGCTGGCGCCGGCTCGGTTTTCACCGTCGCTGCGTCGATCGCCGCCGCTTCCTCGGCGGCTTTGCGCTCGGCTTCGGCCGCGGCTGCCGCACGCTTTTCCGGGCGCGGATCGAACACCGCTTCGCCCTTGAACGGCGGTTGGTAGTCGCGGTTCGGCGGGTCCTGCGCGACGGCGCACAGCGGCATTGCAAGGACGAAGACGAGTACGGCGCTCGCGCGGCTCATGCGTTCGCCTCGAAGAAATATTCCGACATCGCATCGGCATCGAAAGCGCCCTGCGCCCAGAACGGTCGCAGGCCGCGATTCGAGAAGAAGGTCTGCAGGCTGGCGCGGCGTTCGGCGACGGCATCGCGCCATTGCTCGCGCAGCTTGGGCCGCAGCCACATCGTTCGCCGCGCCGCGGTTTCGGCATCGCGCAGCGCGATCAGGCCATTGGCGGGCGGCGGCTCGGTTTCGGCCGGGTCCCAGAGAATCACTGGCACGATGTAGGCGCGGGACAAGGTATCCAGCGCTTCATCGAGCCGGGCCAGCGGGAAGTGGAAATCGGAGGCCAGGAACACCAGACACTGACGGCCGGCGAGCCGCTGCAAGGCTTGCAACAGGCCTTCCACCGGATCGCCGCGATGGCGCTCGCCAGCCTCGGCATGTTCGACCAGCGCCGGGTTTTCGAGTTGGGCTGCCATCACGTGGCCGACGCCGCGGCTCAAGGAGGCGGGCACGTAAAGATCCTCGCGCTCGACGGTATCGAAAGCGACCATGCCGGCCGCGTCACCGACGCGAAACGCGCTGGCGCCGATCGCCCGCGCAAGATCGGCGAGCACCGCGAGCTTGGAGCGGCGCGCGCCGAACAGCATCGACGCCGAGACATCGGCGACCAGTTGCACCGGCACGCCGACTCGCTGGCGCATCACCCGCACCAGCCACTCGCCGCGGACGTCCCGTATCGACGCGCGGACATCGAGCCGGCGCGGATCGGGATGGCTGAACAGCGGCGCATGGGTGACGAATTCCTGGCCATTGCCGTGGCTGGTGCCCGGATGCGAGCCCGGCCGCTGACCGCCGGCGCGCATCGGCAGGCGATAGTAGAAATCGCTGGCCTGGCTCATCTCAAGGCGCCGGGACACGCTCGAGAATCTGCGCGACCAGTGCATCGGCCAGTTCGGCGCGGCGCAGTTCGTAGACCGGCGTGAAGAACACGCGATGGACCATCGTCGACGGGAACACCGCCTGGATGTCGTCCGGCACCAGATAGTCGCGGCCGGCGAGCCAGGCGACGACGCGGGCTGCGCGCACCAGTGCCGACACGCCACGCGGGCTGGCACCGGCGAGGATCAGCCGGCGCATGTCGACGTTGTCGATCTGGATGCCGGCGGCCAGCGGATTGCGCGTTGCTTCCCACAGCGCAAGCACATATTTTTCCAGCGCTTCGCTGGCCCGCACCGAAGCCTGGATGCCGGCGCCGATCTCGTTCAGCTGCTCCCAGGGCAGCAGACCGGCGGGCACGGTTTCGATCAGGCGATCGCTGTCGTGGAAGGCCGGATCGAAAGCCAGTGCGCGACGGATCGCCGGATCGCTCGGCGTGGCCATGCGCAGTTCGAACATGAAGCGGTCGCGCGCGGCAGAGGCGAGTTCGAAGGTTTCCTCACGCTCGATCTTGTTGCGATCAGCGAACACGGTCATGTGCGGGAA
Organism: uncultured Nevskia sp.; assembly: GCF_903885465.1. Classification (GTDB taxonomy): domain Bacteria; phylum Pseudomonadota; class Gammaproteobacteria; order Nevskiales; family Nevskiaceae; genus Nevskia. The sequence goes on along the minus strand of NZ_CAISIQ010000535.1, from coordinate 2,058 downwards.
CCGGTATTCGCGATTGAACGCCGATACCGTGCGCTCGGCCATCGCGCGCAGCAGCAGCGATTGCACCTGCGGACGGGCGCGGTTGATCTCGTTGAAGAAGAACGTCACCAGCCGCTCGCCGTGGCGCAGCAGCGGACCGGGATCGATGCGCGGGCGGCCTTGATCATCGACATAGGTGTGATAGATCAGATCGCCCGGCAACAGATCGACGGTGCCTTCGACTCTCTCGAAATCGCCACCGATGGCCCGCGAGAACGCGCGCAGCACCGTGGTCTTGCCGACGCCGACATCGCCTTCGAGTAGCACATGGCCGCGGGCGAACAGCGCGATGTTGATCAGCCGCACGGTATCCGGCTGGCCGATCACTGCACGGCCCACTTCCGTCTCGATCTTCAGCGCCTGGTTGCGCCAGTCCTGCAGCTGCTCATCGGCAATCTTCGACATCGAGTCGCGCTCGTACGTGATGGCCGCGCGGTATCGGCGCGCAGCGGGGACGGATCAGGGAGTCGGGATCAGGAGAAAGCAGGCGCGTGCGCAAGCAGCACCCGGGCAGCGCCGGGCACGTGGCTGCGATCGACAACGAACGGCCGGGCAGACGGCAACCGGGTCATGCGAACTCCTCCAGAACTTTGCGGGTGCCTCGTTGGGCACCCGTCGAATGACCCGAAGTTAACGCAGATTGGCGCGGCCGTGGCGCAGTGCGCGCCCCTGTGTCGACAGGCGTCGACTGGTGCGCCGAGGTGTCCCGCACGCGAACCACTTGGGGCTCGCCTGCGGATTTCTCAGAGTAGCGGTGAGGACGTATCCGGCCCCTTGATACGGGCATAGGCAGCCAGCGCGCGCTCACGCGATTCGCTCAGGGAAACGATCGGCTTCGGATAGTCCTGACCCGGCGAGAACTTCGCAGCCAGCCAGATCGCTGGCTTCGCTTCCCAGGGTGCGTGCAGGCTGGCGTCGGGCAGCTTGGCGATCTCCGGCACCCAGTGACGAAGATAGACGCCGGCGCCGTCGAACTTCCCGCTCTGCAGCACCGGATTGAAGATGCGGAAGTACGGCGCGGCATCGGCACCGCAGCCGGCGCTCCACTGCCAGCCGAGCGAGTTCTGCGCGAGGCTGGCGTCGACCAGGGTGTCCCAGAACCAGCGCGCGCCTTCCTGCCAGGGAATCAACAGATTCTTGGTCAGGAAGCTGGCGACGATCATTCGCACCCGGTTGTGCATCCAGCCGGTGGTCCACAGCTGGCGCATGCCGGCGTCGACGATCGGCACGCCGGTGCGACCGCGCTGCCAGGCGCGCAGATCGTCCGCGTAGTCCTTGGCCTCGCGCCACGGAAACGCCGCGAACTTCGGATACAGCGGCTGATCCGGCGTGGTCGGGAAATGGAACAGCAGGTGATGCGAAAACTCGCGCCAGCCCAGTTCGCGGATGAAGTGCTCGATGTTGCCGGTCAGCCCCTTCACCTGCCGCTCGCCGACCAGCCGCCGCGTGTGATGGACCAGTTGCACCGGGCCGATCTCGCCGAAGTGCAGATGCGGCGACAGGCGCGAGGTTGAAGCCTGCGCTGGCAGATCGCGCTGCTCCTTGTAGTGCGCCGCGCCATCACTGCAGAAGGCTTCGGTCTGCGCCCAGGCGCCGGCTTCGCCGGGTGTCCAGTCCGCGTAGAAACCGTCATCCCAGCGGATCGTTGGCAGCAGCTTCAGCTTGTCGATGCCGAGGCCGGCCGGAATCTTCTTCGGCACCGGGATCTGTTTCGGCGCGGCCAGCGGTTCACGCACCGCGCGGGCGCCGGCATTGCGCCAGAACGGCGTGAACACGCGGTAGGGATCGCCACCGCCGGTCTTGATTTCCCAGGGCTCGACCAGCAGCGCCGAGTTGTGGCTTTCGGCGTCGAGGCCATCGTCGCGCAGCGCCTGCTTGATCCGCGTATCGCGAGCGATCAGCGCCGGCTCGTACAGACGGTTCCAGTGCACGGCCGTCGCGCCGGTCTCCTTCACCAGCTTGCGCAGTTCGGCCAGCGAATCAGCGCCTGCGCGTATCACCAGCGGCGCGCCGAGGGCG
>NZ_CAISIQ010000534.1 GCF_903885465.1 uncultured Nevskia sp. | reverse complement strand
GAAATCGGCACCGAGCACACGATTGGCAACCCGCAGCACATTACGATTGAACGCGGCGGTGACGCCGAGCGCATCGTCATAGGCGGCTTCGAGCCGCCCCGCATCACGCTCGCAATCGACGCCGATCAGCAGCCCGCCGAAACCGCCACCGAGCTGGCGCAGGGTTCTCAGCAGGGTGATCGCGCGCAGTGGCTCGAAGTTGCCGATCGACGACCCGGGATAGAAGAACAGCGGCGGCTCCGGCACTTCATCGAGCACCGGGGCCAGCATCTGCGGGCGAGTGAGATCGGCAACCACGCCGATCGCGTCGAGATCGGGATGCGCTTCGGCGATGCGCGCGACCGCAGGCCGCAGCCAGGCATCGGCGATGTCGACGCCGACATAGCGGCGTGGCGCCACTGCCGACAGCCAGTCGCGCGACTTCGCAGCATCACCGGCTCCGAGATCGACCCACTGGAAACCCGCCGGCAGCGCCTGGCTGATCTCGATGGCGATCGCCTCGCGCGCTTCGCTGAAGATCGAGGCTTCGATGCGGGTCGGGTGGTATTCGTCGAGCTGGCAGATGGCATCGAACAGCGCGCTGCCCTGGGCGTCGTAGAAGAACTTCGGATCAGTGCGCGCATCAGCCGCGAGCAGGCCGGCGAGCAGGCGCGCGGCGTCCTCGGCGAGGTTCGCGGTGTGCAGTTCGACGATGCGCGTCGTGGCGCGTGGCGCAACGGCGAAAAAATCGTCGCGCAGGGTTGAAGCAGAGACTTTTGTCACGTCGGGAGCTCTCTTGGAGGCGACCCGGATACGGGCCGACGTGGAAGGTGGATTCAGACGCGATAGGCGCCGAACTTCATGATCTGCGAGACGCCGGCCATGATCCGGCGCACCGGCATCGGCACCGGCGCAGCGCCGGCAGCCGCTGCTTCCTCGCCGTGGCGCGTTTCGTCGGCGCGCATCGCTTCGACGATCGCCCGCGAGCGCCGATCCTGGCGCGGCAGCTTGCCAAGATGCTCGTTCAGATGATCGACGACCTGGCGTTCCGTCTCCTCGACGAAACCCAGACTGGCCTTGTCACCGACCAGCCCCGCAGCGGCGCCGATCGCGAACGATCCGGCGTACCACAGCGGGCTCAGCACGCTCGGCTGCTCGCCGAGTTCGCGGAGGCGGGCATCGCACCACTGCAGATGATTGCGCTCTTCGGCCGCGGCGCGCAGCAGATGCTCGCGGACCTCGTGATCGCGCGCGACCAGCGCCTGGCCGTGATAAAGCGCCTGGGCCGACACTTCACCAGCGTGATTGACGCGCATCAGGCCGGCGGCGTGCTTGCGCTCGCGCTCGTCGAGCGGCGCCTCAGCCACCCGTTCTGCCGGGTAGCGGCTGGACATCGGCGCCGCAGGGCGCGCGGCAAACGGCCCTCTGGCCAGCAAGCCCAAGCCCTTGCCGACCTGCAGCAGCAGGCGATCGACGGGGGTGTAATCACGGTTCGCGTCAGCGACCGGCTGCGTCTGAAAAGGCGTGGCCATTTGTGGCGCTCCAAGGTTTTTCCTATTCTGCGAGTGTTCCCTGCTACCCGCCACCCTGGCCTGGTAGCTCATCCGCCTGCACCCGCAACGGAATCCGTCATGAATCCTCCCCTCATCTGCCGGCTGGCGCTGGCATTTGGCCTTGCCGCATCGCTCGGCAACGCTGCCTTTGCCGCGGATCCGATCGCTTCTGCGACCGGTGCCGGCCTGCCGCCGGAAGTCGCTGCGGCAGCGGCCGGTATCGATGCCGAACACATCAGGAGTCATGTCCGCTTCCTGTCCAGCGATCTGCTCGAAGGCCGTGGCACCGGCAGCCGTGGTGGCGACATCGCCGCCGAATACCTGGCCGCGCAGTTCGCGCTGGCCGGACTCAGGCCGGCCGGCGACAACGGCAGCTATCTGCAGAAAGTGCGCTTCGCCGGCACCCAGACGCTGGCGACGACGACCATGTCCTTCGTGCCCAACGAAGGCGAAGCTTTGCCGCTGAAGCTGTTCGATGACTACGTGGTGGCGGACCAGAGCCTTGCCGAGTCGACGATCGTCGATGCGCCGCTGGTGTTCGTCGGCTACGGCATCGAAGCGCCTGAATACCAGTGGGACGATTACAAGGGCGTGGACATGCGCGGCAAGGTGGCGCTGATCATCGTCAACGAACCGCCGTCGACCGATCCGAAATTCTTCAAGGGCGAAGCGCTCACCTATTACGGGCGCTGGACCTACAAGTTCGAGCAGGCCGCGCGCAAGGGCGCGTTGGGCGCGGTGCTCATCCATCGCGAGGATCTGGCCAGCTATCCGTGGTCGGTGGTGAAAAGCTCGTGGAGCAATGAATCGGTGGCGCTGGCCGACGATCAGCGGCCGAAGCTGAAGGCCGCGTCCTGGGTGCAGCTGGAAGTGGCGCGCCTGCTGCTGGCGCTGTCCGGTCGCGATCTCGACGCCGCGATCAAGGCCGCAGGCACTCGCGAGTTCAGAGCCTTCGATCTGCCGGTTGCGCTTCACGCCACCATCGAAAGCCATGTCCGCCGCTTCGAATCCTCGAACGTCGTGGCGATGCTGCCCGGTGCCGACAAGGCCGCGCCGCGGCAAGCGGTGCTGTACAGCGCCCATTACGACCATCTGGGCGTCGCGTCCGAGATGGCCGGCCCGCCGGAGACGGATCGCATCTTCAATGGCGCCATCGACAACGCCACCGGCTGCGCGGTGCTGCTCGAACTGGCGCGTGCCTATACGTCCGTGAAAGAGCCGCCGCCGCACTCGGTGATCTTCGCGGCGGTGACCGCCGAGGAGAAGGGCATGCTCGGCTCGAAATATCTCGGCGAACATCCGCCGATTCCGACGGGGCAGATCACGCTGAATCTGAACTTCGACAGCTTCGCGCCGTTCGGCGTGCCGGAAAGCGTCAAACTGCTCGGTGCCGATCGCCTGACTTTCTATCCTTCGGTTGAAAAGATCGCCAAGGCCTTCAAGTTCACCATCGAGGCCGATTCGCGGCCGCTGGCCGGCAGCTATTACCGCTCCGATCACTTCAGCATGGCCCGGGTCGGCGTGCCGGCGTTCTCGGTCAGCCTGGGCGACAAGTACGTGGGCCAGACCCGCGAATGGGCCCAGGAAAAGAGCCGCGAGTACACCGCCAAGACCTATCACCAGCCCAGCGACGAATTCCGCGAAAACATGGATTTCTCATCGAGTGTCGAGATGGCCCGTTTCGGTCTCGCCCTGGGCTGGGAGGCGCTGAGCCTGCCGAAATCGATCGCCTGGCTGCCCGGCGACGAATTCGAAGCCACCCGTCTGAAAAGCGAGCGCAACCCTTGATCATCACCTTGAGCCGGAGCGCCTGAGTCATGGCCTACTGGCTGCTGTTTTTCCTGATTGCTTTCGTCGCCCTGGCCCATGCCCGGGCCGGCATCCGCACCACCAGTCTGGTGCTGGGTGCGGTGACCTTGTTCTACGGCGTGTTTGGTGAATCCTGGATCGCCTTCGGGCTGATGATGATCGCCGGCCTGATCGTGTTCGGGCCGCTGAATCTGCCAGTGCTGCGCCAGGAATGGCTGTCGCGGCCGCTGTTCACCGGCTTTCGTCGCGTGCTGTCGCGGCTCGATGAGCGCCAGCTTGCGGCGCTGACCGGCACCGGCACCGGCTGGGAAGCCGAGCTGTTCAACGGCCAGCCGGACTGGAGCCGTTTCCACGAAAGCTACAGCGCCCGGCTGACCCCGGACGAGCGCAGCCTGCTCGACGGCCCGCTGGCCGAGTTCTGCAGCCGCTACGCACGCGATCCCGAGACGCCAGCCGCCCATGCGCGGCTGCGCGCTTATGGCCTGCACGGCCTGGCGGTTGACGGTTTGCACGGCGGGCGCGATCTGTCAGCGCTGGCGCAGTCGGCCGCGCTGATGCGGCTCAGCGCCAGCGCCGGCAGCGATCTCGCCCGACGCATCGGTGCGCCCTCGCGGCTGGCCTGGATCGCCGCACTGCAGCGGCACGGCACGCCGGCCCAGCAAAGTCGCTGGCTACCGCAACTGGCCGCAGGCGCCAACTTGCAGACCATCGAATCCGGCATTGCCGGCGATGCCGTGATCGAAGCCGGCGACGAGGGCCCGGCGCTGCTGCTGACGCTCGACATCACCCTGACCGCCGATGCGGAAATCGTCGGCTGCTGTGTCGATCTGCGCGATCCCGAAGCGCGTCTCGGGCCTGATGCTGCGACCGGACCCACTTGGCTGCTGCTCGACGCAGCACTGTTGCGTGACAAGCGTGGCCCGCTGCGTCTGCCACTGGAGGCGGTGATCGGCGATCGCGAGCACATCGGTGAAGCCGCCCGTCAGGGTGCCGAGAGCCGCGCTGTCGCCGACGCGATTTCACCGATCGCGATTCATGCCGGCTCGGCCACCGCGCTGGCGCTGGCCGCCGGCAGCCTGGCCAAGTTGCATGCGCCATTCGGCTTGTCGCTTGGCGAACGCTCGCTGGCCGAGGAAGCGCTGGCCACTCTGGCGGCACGCGCAACCGCCGCGCAGGCACTGGCGGCGCTGACCGCCCGCGCCGTCGATCTCGGCGAGAAGCCTTACGCGGCCGCAGCGTTCGCGCGCACTTTAGGCTTGGCCCAGGCTCGCGAGTGCACGGCGACGGCGCGCGATCTCGGCCTTGATCAAGGCCTGTCGGCACGACTGGTGACCGATCTCGACGAACCGCCATCGGAAACCCTCGAGCCGGCGCTGGTCGCGCGCACCGACGTCTACAGCGCCTGCGTGCTGCGCAGTCACGGCGCCTTCATGCAGGCACTGGCCGCCGCGCAGGACCCGAATCCCGCCACGGCGCTGACCCGTTTCGATGATGCGCTGTGGTCACACGTCGGCCATCTGTTCGGCACCGCTACGCAGGCATTCGCGCTGGGCCTGACCGCGAGCAGCCCGCTGTTCGGCAGCAGCGCGCCGGAAACCCAGTATCTGCGCAAGATCAATCGCTACAGCGCCGCGCTCGCGTTTGCGGCTGACGTCGGCCTCAGCGTGATGGCCAGCGAACTCGGTTCGCGCAAGCCGTACACCGCGCTCCGCGCCGTCCGCGAAGCCTCCCGGCGCAGCCTGACCACCTGGCTCGGCGATGCGCTGGCCCAGCTCTATCTGGCCAGTGCCGCACTGCGCCAGTACGACGAGGGCGGTGCCCACCTCGACGAACGCGCAGTGCTGGAACTGATCTGCACCGACGCCTTCAGCGCCTGCGAAGAAGCCCTGGACCGCCTGATCCGCCATCTGTCGTCGCCGTTCCTGGCCTGGCTGACGCGACGCATCGTGCTGCCGCTGGGCCCCAGCCGTCGCGCGCCGCGTGAAGCCACGCAGCGCAGCGTCGCCAACCAGTTGCAGGGCGACAGCCGGCTGCGCGAGCGGCTCGGCGAGCGCGTCGGCCTGCCGGCCGATGCCAGCCCCTGGCCGCTGATCGACCAGGCCCTTGGCCTGATGCGTGCTGGCGATGCCATCGAGGCGCGAGCGATCGCGGCAAGCGTCAGCCGCCTGTCACGCCACGTACCGACCCGTATCGATCAGACCCGCGACAGCGGCGTGATCGACGAGGCAGAAGCCCAGGCGCTGCGCGACTGGCTGGCTGCGGTCACCCGAATCCAGAAACCTGATTGAAACCTTCCTGAATCTTCTCCGCCGATGATCCCTGCCTTTCCGCTGATCCGACAAACCGCTGCACTCCGCGACGCGCATTACGACCTGCTGGTGATCGGCGGCGGCATCTACGGCGCCTGGACCGCTTGCGACGCCGCTCAGCGCGGCCTGAAGGTGGCAATCGTCGAACGCAACGACTGGGGCTCCGGCACCTCGCAGTCGTCGTCCAAACTCATCCACGGCGGCCTGCGCTACCTGGAGCATTACGAGTTCGCGCTGGTCCGCCACGCGCTGGCGGAACGCCGGGTGCTGTCGCGGCTGGCGCCGCATCTGGTGCGGCCGCTGAACTTCGTCGTGCCGGTATGGAAAGGCGCGCGAGTCGGTCGCCTGCAATTGCTCGCCGGCCTGACCTTGTACGACTTCCTGGCCACGGGCAAGCAGCCGGTGCCGCGCTTCAAATCGTTCTCGCGCAGGAAGCTGCTCGCGGCCCATCCCTATCTCGACGAGGCCGGCCTCCGAGGCGGCCTGCGCTATGGCGATTGCCAGGAGGACGATGCGCGGATGACCTTGTTCGTGATCGCCGCCGCCCAGGCTGCGGGCGCGGTCTGCGCCAATGCAGTCGCCGCCGACAGCCTGAGCTTCGACGGCGAGCGCTGCACCGGCGCGATCTTGCGCGATACCGAGACCGGCGAGGTCTACACGGTCAAGGCCGATTGCGTGGTCAACGCCGCCGGGCCGTGGGCGCATCGCCTGCCGGGCATGGGCAGCAACGACGGCAAGCAGGCGGTGAAGCTGGTCAAGGGTGTGCACTTGGTGATGCCGGCGATCCCGGAGTTGGAAGATGCCTTCCTGCTGACCGCGCCCTCGGATGGCCGCGTGTTCTTCGTCATTCCGTGGAATAGCAGGACTCTGGTCGGCACCACGGAATCCTCAGTCGACGATGCCACCGGCGTCGGCGTCACCGAGGCCGAGGCGCAATACCTGATCGAGGCCGTCAACGCCTTGATGCCGGGCCTGGGCTGGACCGTGGAACAGATCATCGGCCGCTTCGCCGGAGTGCGCAGCCTGCAGGCCGAAGACGCCGAAAGCCTGGCCGCAGTAAGCCGTGAATTCACCGTGCTGGAACCGCGTCCGGGACTGGTCTGGCCACTGGGTGGCAAGTACACGACGGCGCGCTGCGATGCGGTAGAGATCGTCGATCGCGTGCTGGAAAGCCTCGGCCGCGAACCGATCGAATCGCACAGCGATCGCGATGCCCTGCCCGGCGCACCGCACGAGATTCGCGAGCTCGGCGACTTCAGCGGCTGGCAGGCGGAAGCCGTCGCCGGCCTGGCGCGGCGCGGACTCGATGCCGACGTTGCGCGGTCCTTGGCCCTGCGTCACGGCACCGGCATCGGCCGGGTGGAAGCCCTACTCGACGAAAATCACGCCTGGGCTGAACGCATCCATCCGGGAGCGCCGTACCTGGCGGCGGAAGTGGTGCTCGCGGTGCGCGACGAAATGGCACGCACCGTCGATGACGTGGTCCGTCGGCGCATGCCGCTGTCGCTGGTCGTACATGACGAACCGAGCTGGCGCGAGCGCGTGGCGGCGCTGATGGCGGAAGCCGGTCAGCGGTAGTCGAACTCGAAGGCTTCCGGCCGCGACGGCCGGCTGCCGGTGCGCACCCAGGATGCGCGCTGCGCATCGGCACTCAGGAACCAGGTTTGCCGCGTAGTGATGCCGCGTCCCTCGCTGAAGGCGCGGCAATCGAGCACCGCCGCGCAGGCGGCGTGGTCGGGATCGCGCACCGATACGTAGCGGATCAACTGCACACCGGCTTCGCGGGCGTTGCGCGCCAGGCTGAGGCAGGCGCTGTAGTCATCCGGATGCATCCACTGCGCGGCATCGGCCACGAACGGCGGAATTCCGAGATCGATGGCCGAGCCACCGGCCTGGGCGCGAAACAGCGTGTGGGCAACGGCATCCAGCGAGCGCAGACCTTCACTGGCGGCAACGAAGCGGCAGCGCCAGTAGCCCACTTCGGCGCAGGCGGCCTGCACGGTTTCGGCGCCGTACCAGACGCCGTGATCGATCACCTCGCGAAACCGCGAGCCGCCGCGGGCCGAGGGATAGCGGAAAGGGGTGAACAGCAGATAGTCGAGCGTGCGGCACTCGGTCGGCACCGCAGGCTTGTTCGCTTCGAGGATGTCTTCGAGCAGTTCCTGCTCGGTCTGACTGTCGACCAGCACCCGTGTGGCCACCGTGTGCTGAGCTTCGACGGCCCGCCATAGCAGCACTTCGAGGCTGACCGCCTCAGATGCGAGAGCGGGAGGCGTCCAGATACTGGAGGACATGGATCAGGCCTTCGCAGCTGCCGAGCAGCTTCGCGGGTTCGCCGCCGAGCGCGCTGTTGCCGGAATGCAGCCAGGCCTGCATCGCTTCGACCTTGCCGCCGGTGATCGCGTCGAGCGAGCGGTAAACACGTACCAGCAGTGTCGCCAGTTCCCAGGGTTTGGAGTCCGGCGCAAGCTGCCAGGTACCCGCATTGAGTCGCGACGCAGTAGCCGGGCTCAGGCCCAGCGCCTTGGCCAGTTGTACCTGCGACAGCGCGAGCCGCCCGGCAGCGCGAACCACGGCTTTCGACAGTACCGGAGCGGCCTCGCTCGCGGCAGCAGGTTGCGCGCTTCGGCGCTTGCCGCCGGTTGCGACGGAGTAGCTCGTCGAACTGGATTCTCGAATTTCCATGGAAAGAATCGTGATCCGATCTTTCTGAATTTGCAAGAGGGTCACATTAGACGGCGGACCTGGACGAACGCTGGTCGGTTCAGGGCGGCGGCTGCATCTCGATTTCGGGCGCCGTGTTGATCACCTCGCGGCTTCCGAGGAACTTGGGTTCCGTCGACAGCACATAGAGATCAAGCACCGCTTTGACGCGGGCGAACACTTCGCGGATGTAGGTGCGGCTGAACATGCCGATGTTGTCGCTGGTCGCGGCATAGCCGGCGACGCGGATGTTCAGCTTCTTGGCGATGAACACCGCGCGGTAGGCGTGGTACTCCTGCGTGATCACCGTCATCTGCTCGAGATTGAACACCGCCTTGGCGCGGCTGATCGAGTCGAAGGTGCGTACGCCGGCGAAGTCCATGGTGATCGCCTGCGACGGAATGCCGGCCTTGGTCAGCTCGCGCCACATCTGGCGCGGCTCGTTGTAGGTGGAATCCGGATTGGCGCCGCTGACGATGATCTTCTTGATCTTGCCCAGTTGGTACAGCTGTACGGCCGCTTCGATGCGGCCGTAGAACTGTGGATTGGGCTTGCCGCTGCGGGTGAACGGGCTGGTGCCGAGCACGAGACCCACCTCGTTGTCCGGCAGCAGCGACCAATTCGAATAGACGTAGGCTTCCGAATTGTTGACCACCCAGTTGTTGATCAGCGCGACCAGCACCAGCGCCAGCGCCGCGACCCAGATCAGGCCACGGCGCAGGCGACGACGAAAGGCGCGCGTCAATTTCAACGCAGCAATCCCCAGAACATCAGGCCGAAGCAAACCAGCTGGATGGTCCAGAACGTTGCGCGCGCCAGCACCAGCGGCGTGTTGACGCCGAGGATGTGCACGCCGCTCTGGGCAAGGCGGGCATAGACGACGTACATCGCAAGCCCCGCCGTGACTTCAGGCTTGCCCACGGCCTGGGCAGCCAGCACCAGTACTGCAAAGATCGGCAGGTTCTCCAGGCTGTTGGCGTGGGCATCGGCCACGCGCTGGATGAAGCCCGGATCATTCGCGTTCTTCGAGCCACGCGGCCACGAGGTGATCGAGGTGCCGGTCAGCAGCGCCACGCCGCGATAGGCGAACACCACGACCACCAGCAGGAAGGTCCAGGCGGTAAACAGCAGCAAGGCTTGAATGGAAATGGTCATCTGAGTGGTTCTCCCCGTTTTCTTGTGCGCTACGAATCGGCAGCGTCGCCGACTATAGACGGCCGGTATCGATGGCAGGAACTGTTGAATTTTTGAGTCGATTGTTCAGGCTGCAAGCCCGGTCAATGGCTGAGCCGCTTGATCGCCTTGTCGAGGCCAGCGAGGGTCAGCGAAAACATCCGGTCTTCGCCGATCAGCTCGCGCGCCGCAGTGATTGAGGGCGTGTATTCCCAGCGTTCCTCGTGCTCGGGATTCAGCCAGACCGCACGCGGGAACGCTTCGGTCAGGCGCTTGAACCAGACCGCGCCGGCTTCCTCGTTCCAGTGCTCGACACTGCCGCCCGGATAGAGGATTTCGTAGGGACTCATGGTCGCATCGCCGACGAAAATCAGCTTGTAGTCCGCCGTGTACTTGCGCAGCACGTCGAACAGCGGAATGCGCTCGGCCTGACGGCGGCGGTTGTCCTTCCACACGCTTTCGTACAGGAAGTTGTGGAAGTAGTAGTACTCGAGGTGCTTGAACT
>NZ_CAISIQ010000533.1 GCF_903885465.1 uncultured Nevskia sp. | reverse complement strand
GATCAAGAATGTCACCTACAACGAGCCGTTCTTCCTCGGTCACTTCCCGCAAGTGCCGACGATGCCCGGTGTGCTGATCATCGAAGCGATGGCCCAGGCTTGCGGCCTGCTGACCGCGATCGAAACCGGCATCAAGCCGGAGTCCGGCTTGATCTTCTACTTCGCCGGCATCGAGGACGCGCGCTTCAAGCGCATCGTCGAACCGGGCGACCAGCTGCGTTTCGAAGTCAGTCTCGACCGGGTCAAGCGTCACCTGCGCCGTTTCAAGGCCAAGGCGACCGTCGACGGCGAACTGGCCTGTGAAGCGACGCTGATGTGCGTGTTGAAGGATGCTTCGCGGGCTGCACCTGCTGCCTCCGAATCGGCGGAGTGAGCGGCAGCATGGCGGCAGTTGAAACCGGCTTGATCCACCCGACGGCGATCATCGACGCCGGTGCGCGGCTGCACCCGAGCGTGTCGGTCGGCCCGTATTCGATCATCGGCGCCGGTGTCGAGATCGGCGAGGGCACCACGGTGGGCCCGCATGTGGTGCTGAAAGGCCCGATGCGGATCGGGCGCGACAACACCATCTTCCAGTTCGCCAGTCTCGGCGAGATCTCGCAGGACAAGACGGCCCGGTACGAGGACGCCACCCGCGTCGAGATCGGCGACGGCAACACCATTCGCGAGTACGTGACCATCCAGCGCGGCACGCTGAAGACGGCCGAGGGCCTGACCAAGGTCGGCGATCGCAACTGGATCATGGCCAACGCCCACATCGCCCACGACTGCGTCGTCGGCAACGACAACATCCTCGCCAACGGCACCACGCTGGCCGGCCACGTGACGATCGAGGACTGGGCGGGCATCGGCGGCTTTACGCTGATCCACCAGTACTGCCGGATCGGCGGCCACGCCTTCACCGGCGGCGGCAGCGTCATCCTCAAGGACGTGCCGCCGTTCATGATGATCGAAGGCCAGCCGGCCAAGGCCCGCGGCATCAACAGCGAAGGCCTGAAGCGGCGCGGTTTTTCGCCGGAAGAGATCGGCGACATCAAGGACGCCTACAAGCTGATCTACATCTCGGATCTGCTGATGGTCGACGTGAAAGTGAAGCTCGCCGAGATGGCCGCCACCTCGACGCATTGCGCGCGCCTGCTGGCATTCATCGAAAGCTCGACGCGGTCGATCGTCCGCTGACGATGCACTTCGCGCTGATCGCCGGTGAAACCTCTGGCGACCTGCTCGGCGGTGCGCTGATCGGGGCACTGCGGGCGCGATTTCCTGACGCGAGATTCAGTGGCGTCACCGGTCCGCGCATGCGGGAAGCGGGCTGTGAGTCGATCGCGACCATCGATCGGCTGTCGGTGATGGGCATTGCCGAAGTGCTGCCCAAGCTGCCGGACCTGTTCCGGTTGCGCGCCGAGCTGATCGAAAAACTCAGCGCTGATCGCCCGGACGTGGTCATCGGCATCGATGCGCCGGATTTCAATCTCGGCCTCGAACGTCGTTTGCGCGAACGTGGCCTGAAGTCCGTGCAGATGGTCAGCCCGACGGTCTGGGCCTGGCGGCAGGGACGGGTGAAAACCATCGCCAAGGCCGTTGATCTGGTGCTCTGTCTGTTTCCGTTCGAGCCGAAGTTCTACGCCGGCCACGGCGTCAAAGCGGTCTACATCGGTCATCCGCTGGCCGAGGAACTGTCTGACCCGCAATCCCGTGCGGAGGCGCGCCAGATTCTGGGCTTGCCAGCCTCGGGGCCGGTGCTCGCCGTGCTGCCGGGCAGCCGGGGCGGCGAGCTGGCGCGGCTGGCGGTGCCATTCGCCCAGACTGCAGCGCTGCTGGCTGAAAAGCTGCCGGGGCTGACGATGGTCACGCCGATCGCCAAGCCCAGCTTGCGGCCGGTCATGGAAGCGGCGATCGCCATGCACGCGCCCTTGGTGAACTGGACGCTCGTCGATGGTCAGTCACGTGCGGCGATGCGCGCGGCGGATGCGGTGCTGCTGGCGTCCGGCACTGCCACCCTGGAATGTCTGCTGCTTGATCGGCCGATGGTCGTCGCCTATCGCGGTTCGCTGCTGACCTACTTCCTGCTGTCGACGCTCGGCATGCTGAAAACTCGATACGTCAGCTTGCCGAACCTGCTGGCCGCCGAGCCGGTGGTGCCCGAATATCTGCAGGACGCGGCGCAGCCGGCGGTGATGGCAGAGGCCCTGCGTGCACTGATCGAAGACGACCAGGCCCGCGATCGCCAGCTCGCACAGTTCGGCGCGGTACGTGATGAGCTGCGCCGCAATGCCGCGCAAGCTTCGGCGGCCGCGATTGCCGATCTGATCGCTGCCCGATGAACCTGTGCGTCGCCGGCATTGATGAAGTCGGTCGCGGTTGTCTGGCCGGGCCGGTCTATGCGGCGGCGGTTGTGCTGCCGGAAGGGCATGGCTTGATCGGGCTGAAGGATTCCAAGGCGCTCAGCGCGCTGCAGCGCGAGCGTCTGGTGCCGCTGATCGAAGCGGTGGCGCTCGACTGGGCAATTGGAATTGCCAGCGCCGAGGAGATCGACGCGATCAACATTCTGCAGGCAACGTTTCTGGCCATGCAGCGCGCCGTCGCCGCGCTGAAGACGGCACCGACCTTGTGCCTGATCGACGGCAGCCAGCAACCACGGCTGCCGGTGCCGATCCGCATGGTCATCGGCGGTGATCGCAGCGAGGACGCGATCATGGCCGCGGCGATCATCGCCAAGGTGGCCCGCGATGCGGAGATGACTCGCCTCGATGCGCAGTTCCCCGCTTATGGCTTGGCCAAGCACAAGGGCTACGGCACGCCTGCCCACCTTAAAGCCTTGCGCGAACAAGGAGCTAGCGTGATCCACCGGATGAGCTTTGCACCCTGTTCCGAAGCCACTCGCCTCGCTCGGTAGAATCGTTCGGCGGCGACGCCTCCCGCCTCACGCCCCGCCCAACGATCGTGTTCGTCCATCTGCACCTGCACACCGAATTCTCGCTGGTCGACAGCCTGATCCGCGTCGAATCGCCAGCGCGGAAAAGTGCGGGCGCCAATGTCCAGAACCTGACCGGTTTCGCTGCGAAGCTGGGTTTGCCCGCCATCGCCGTCACCGATCAGGACAACCTGTTCGCGATGGTGAAGTTCTACAAGCTGGCGGAAGCGGCGGGCATCAAGCCGATCATCGGCGCCGATATCGCGATGCCGGAATCCGGTGACGGCGAGCAAGCCGAAAACGTCACCCTGCTGGTGCAGAACGACAGCGGCTACCGCAATCTCACGCGTTTGCTGTCACGCGCCTACAACGAAGGGCAGGGCCGCGGCCGGCCACGCATTCATCGGGCCTGGATCGAAGCGGCAAGCGACGGCCTGATCGCGCTCAGTGGCCGCGATGGCGAGATCGGTCGGGCGCTGCTGGCCGGGAAAATCGAACACGCGCGCGGCCTGACTGACTGGTGGGGCCGCCATTTCCCGGATCGCCTGTATCTGGAAATCACTCGCTGCGGCCGCCGCGATGACGACAGCCATCTGCGTGCTGCCGTCAGCTTCGCTCGCGATACCGGCCTGCCGGTGGTCGCCAGCAACGAGGTGCGTTTTCTCGAACGCGGCGATTTCGATGCTCACGAGGCGCGCGTCTGCATCAATCAGGGCCGGGTCATCAACGATGATCGACGGCCGCGCGAATACACGGCGGATCAATACCTGAAGTCGGCTGAGGAAATGATCGAGCTGTTCGCCGATCTTCCCGAAGCGGTCGAGAACACGCTGGAGATTGCTCGTCGCTGCACGCTGAGCCTCAGTTTCGGCATCAACCATCTGCCGGACTATCCGGTGCCGGAAGGCTTCACGGTGCCCGGATACCTGCGCAAGACTGCGCAGGAAGGCCTGGAGCATCGCTTCGTACATCAGGGTGCGTTCAAGCCGGTCGAGGAATACCAGCAGCGGCTCGATTTCGAGCTGGGCGTGATCGAACGCATGGGCTTCGTCGGCTACTTTCTGGTGGTGGCCGATTTCATTCGCTGGGGCAAGAGCAATGGCGTGCCGGTCGGCCCTGGCCGTGGCTCGGGCGCAGGCTCGCTGGTGGCCTACGCGATCGGCATCACTGATCTCGATCCGCTGCCGTACAACCTGCTGTTCGAGCGCTTCCTGAATCCGGAGCGCGTGTCGCTGCCGGATTTCGACGTCGATTTCTGCATCGAAGGCCGCGACCGGGTGATTGCCTACGTCGCCGAGAAATACGGTCGCGAGCGGGTCAGCCAGATCATCACCTACGGCTCGATGGCAGCGCGCGCCGTGGTTCGCGATGTGACCCGGGTCATGGGCCTGCCGTATGGCTTGGGCGACCGTATCGCCAAGCTGATTCCGGGCGCGCCGGCGTTCAAGGCCGACGCCGAGAAGGCCGGGCGTTCGTCGCTCGAACATGCCCTGGTCGAAGTGTCGGAGCTGAAGGCCGCCTACGACGCCGAGGAAGACCTGCGCGAGATCATCGATCTCGGCATGGCGCTGGAAGATCTGACCCGCGGCGTCGGTATCCACGCCGGTGGTGTGGTCATCGCGCCGCTGCCGCTGACCGAATACACGCCGATGTTCTGCGAAGCCGGCGGTGCGGGCCTGCGCACCCAGTTCGACATGAAGGACTGCGAGACCGTCGGCCTGGTCAAGTTCGACTTCCTCGGCCTGCGCACGCTGACCATCATCGAATCCGCCGTGCAGCAGATCAATGCGCGCTGGCCGGACAAGAAGCTCGACATCCTGAGCCTGCCGCTGACCGATCGCGAGGCTTACAAGCTCTACGCCGAAGGCCAGACCACGGCGGTGTTCCAGATGGAATCGCAGGGCATGCAGCGCGCTTCGGTGGACCTCAAGCCGGATTGCTTCGAGGACATCATCGCGCTGATCTCGCTGTACCGCCCCGGCCCGATGGATCTGATTCCGCAGTACTGCCGGCGCAAGCACGGCACCGAGGCCGTCACCTACCTGCATCCGGACATGGAGGGCGTGCTCAAGCCCACTTACGGCAACTTCGTCTACCAGGAACAGGTGATGCAGATGGCGCAGGTGCTGGCGGGCTATACGCTCGGCGGCGCCGACATGCTGCGCCGCGCGATGGGCAAGAAGAAGCCCGAGGAGATGGCCCAGCAACGCAGCATCTTCGAGAAGGGCGCGGCCGAGCGGGGCATCGACGCCGACACCGCGTCGAAGGTCTTCGACCTGATGGAGAAGTTCGCCGGCTACGGCTTCAACAAGTCGCATGCTGCGGCCTACGCGCTGGTCTCCTACCAGACCGCGTGGCTGAAGGCGCATTACCCGGCGCAGTTCATGGCGGCGGTGATGTCCGCGGAAATGAGCCACACCGATACTGTGGTGGTGATGCTCGAAGAATGCCGGCGCATGAAGCTGACGGTGCTGCCGCCGGACGTGAACTCGTCCGAGTACCGCTTCACGGTCAACGCCGCGGGAGCGATCGTCTACGGCCTGGGCGCGGTGAAAGGCGCAGGCGAGGGCGCGATCGAAGGCATCATCAACGAGCGCCGCGGCCAGGGCACTTTCCTCGATCTGTTCGATTTCTGCCGCCGCATCGACACTCGCAAGGCCAATCGCCGGGTGCTCGAAGCCTTGATCGGCGCCGGTGCCATGGACTGCTTCCAGCTCAATCGCCCGAGCCTGATGAAGACCTTGCCGAAGGCGCTGCAACTGGCCGAGCAGACCGCCGCCTCGGCCGGCGCCGGCATCGCCGATCTGTTCGGCTTGGGTGCGCCAGCCGATGCCTCGAACACCGGCACCGTGGCCGCCGAACTGGAAATCGATTGGGAGCCGAACGAGCGCCTGTCGGTCGAGAAGAAGGTGCTTGGTCTGTACCTGTCCGGCCATCCGGTCGAGGCTTATCGCACGCTGATCGAGCAGGTCTGCTCGGGCAACATCAAGACGCTGATCGACGAGGCGGGTCCGCCGCCCGATTTCGGCAGCAACACGGGTGGCGGGGGCGATGACGAAGAGGGCGCACCGGCGCCGCGCCGTCGTGGCTATCGCAAGCAGGTGATGCTGGCCGGCTGGCTGACCGACATCCGCACCATCATGGGTGACCGGCCGGGCAAGATCCTGATTCTCGATGACCGCACGGCGCAGCTGGTCTGCTGGCTCGATTTCCAGGACTGGCAGCGCTTCCAGACCCTGCTCAAGCCGGACACGCTGATCTTCGCAACCGGCTCGATCAGCGCCTCGCAGCGCGAAGGCCGCGAACTCGAATATCGGCTGTCGGCGAAGAGCTTCTACGATCTCGACTCGCTGCTGCGCGAGCGAACCGAACGCGTGACTTTGACCTGGAAGAAGCCTTCGATTGCGGTCGCGGCACTGCCGCAGCGTCTGGCGCCGTGGCGTGGCCCGAATGGTGCAGCGGTTTCCGTGGAATACTGGAACGGCACGGCGCGGGCCGTGCTCGATTGGGGCACCGCCTGGCGTTTGAAGTTCGAGACGGCGGCCGAGACGGAGCTGAAACGCCTGCTCGGCGCGGAATGCGTGAAGGCCGAATATCGACGCTGGGTCGCCCCGGTTTCAAGCAACCAGAGGTCTAGGGCAGAATACGACGATGGCGAATAACATGACGTACCTGGATTTCGAGCAGCCGATTGCTGATCTCCAGAAGAAAATCGAAGAGCTGCGCTTCATGACCGGCGGCAGCGACCTGAATCTCACCGACGAGATTTCGCGGCTGGAAGCGAAGATCGGCGAGCAGACCAAGTCGATCTTCGCGAACCTCACGCCCTGGCAGATCGCCCAGCTTGCCCGTCATCCGCAGCGCCCTTACGCGCTCGATTACGTGCACGGCGTTTTCACCGAGTGGGAAGAACTGCACGGTGATCGCCACTACGCCGATGATCCGGCGATGGTCTGTGGCGTCGCCCGCCTGGAAGGCCGCGCGGTGGTCGTGATTGGCGAGCAGAAAGGCCGCGATGCCAAGGAGCGCGTCTATCGCAACTTCGGCATGCCGCGCCCCGAGGGCTACCGCAAGGCGCTGCGGATCATGAAGCTCGCCGAAAAATTCAACTTGCCGATCGTCACCTTCATCGATACGCCGGGTGCTTATCCGGGCATCGGCGCCGAAGAACGCAACCAGTCGGAAGCGATCGCCCGCAACCTGTTCGAACTGTCCAAGCTGCGCGCACCGATCGTCGCCACGGTGACCGGCGAAGGCGGTTCCGGTGGTGCGCTGGCAATCGGTGTGGCCGATCACGTGATGATGCTTCAGTACGGCATCTATTCGGTGATCTCGCCGGAAGGCTGCGCCTCGATCCTGTTCAAGAAGGCCGAGCGCGCGAAAGAAGCCGCCGAGGCGATGAGAGTCACCGCCAAGGATCTGATCGAGTTCAAGCTGGTCGACGAGATCGTGCCGGAGCCGCATGGCGGTGCCCATCGCGATCCGGTGCTGATGATGGCGACCCTGAAGGAGCGCATCGTTCATCACGTCGAGCGCCTGTGTCGCGTGCCGATGACCCGTCTGCTGTCCGATCGTTACGGCCGTCTGATGACCTACGGCACCTACGAGGAGCCGGGCGAGGTCGCTCAGTCCTCCGTCGCCGCGGCCTGATCGCGGGAAGCCACATCGGTTGTCGCCCTTCGAGGCCCGCTACGGCGGGCTTCGTCGTTTCTGCAGCGCCTGCATCCGTAAACTGCCTGCATGCCGTCCCGACCCACCTCCGAGCTGATCCCGCCGCTGCCTGAACGGGCTGCTGGCGCGCGGGTGCTGGTCGCCTACAGCGGCGGACTCGATTCGACCGTGCTGCTGCACGCGCTTGTGCAGCGCGGTCTGCGGGAGCTGGTCGCGGTACACGTCCATCACGGCTTGCAGGAAGCTGCGGATGATTGGGCGCGTGACTGTGCCGCTTTCGGGGAGTCGCTCGGCGTGCCGATGATCCTGTGCCGTGCCGCCATTGCCGATGACGATGCCGCTGGACCCGAAGGCGCGGCTCGTGAAGCGCGTTATGCGCTGCTGCGCGCGCAGATGCAGCCGAACGATCTGCTGGTCACCGCGCATCATCGCGATGATCAGGCCGAAACCGTGCTGCTGCGCCTGCTGCGTGGAGCCGGTGTTCACGGCCTCGCGGCGATGCGGCCGCTGACCGCGTTCGCCCCTGGTCAGCTATGGCGGCCGTTGCTCGATCAGCCACGCGCTGCCTTGCGCGCCTATGCCGATCGGTACGGCCTGCGCTGGATCGATGATCCGCATAACGATGATCCGCGCTACGCCCGCAGCTGGCTGCGGCGCGAGGTGATGCCCGGCCTGCGCGCACGCTTCGCGCAGACCGATCCGAGCCTGGCCCGCGCTGCGCGGCTCGCTGCCGAAGCGGCGGACCTGCTCGACGAGCGAGCAGCGGAAGATCATCTGCTGGCCGCGCAGGGCGCGGCGCTGTCGGTCTCGCGACTGCTGATGCTGACCACAGCCCGGCGCCACAACCTGATCCGCTGGTGGCTGCACGAGCGGGGTTTTCGCGCGCCGTTTGCCGACCATCTCGATCTCATCGACGAGCAGTTGCTCCGGCCCGGCCCGGAGGCCACGCCGCGTCATGCCTGGCCCGGCTGCGAGCTGCGCCGCTATCGCGATCAGCTGCATGCGATGACGCCCTTGCCGGCGGCACCGGTGTCAGGCGACTGGGGCCTGTGGTCGACGGAAATGCATTTCCAGCTGCCGGGCGCTGGCGGCGTGCTCGTAGCCAACCGGCCGCCGCCAGTTCCACTCAATCTCAGAAGCGCGCAACCGGGCGAAGCATTCCGCGCCGATGGCGCATCGCATGCGCGGACCTTGCGCAACCGGTTTCAGGAACTGGGCGTGGCGCCGTGGCTGCGTGCGCGCATTCCGGTGATCGAGGCAGCTGACGGGGCACTTTGCATGCCCGGAATCGGCGCCACTCGCGAGTGGCGGGAAAGCCTTGTTGCACAAGGCTGGCAGGGTTTCTGGCAGCACGATTTTGCCGGCCTGCGCAGTCCGCTGGCGCTCGATGGCACGCCGCTGCCGCGCGATTGCCCGTAAAATCAGCGAAACCCGCAGCCCGCCTCGCTCATGCCCGACGTTACCCAGGCCCCAGTCCTCGTGGCTGGTCAGACCCGCTTCATTTTCGTCACCGGCGGCGTCGTGTCGTCGCTCGGCAAGGGCATCGCTGCGGCGAGCCTGGGCGCGATCCTCGAATCGCGCGGCCTGACGGTGTCGATGATCAAGCTCGATCCGTATATCAACGTCGACGCGGGCACCATGAGCCCGTTCCAGCACGGCGAAGTGTTCGTCACCCAGGACGGCGCCGAGACCGATCTCGACCTCGGCCACTACGAACGCTTCCTGCGCGGCAAGACCAGCCGCCTGTCGAACGTGACCACCGGCCAGATCTATCGTCACGTGCTCGAGAAGGAGCGCCGCGGCGATTACCTCGGCCGCACCGTGCAGGTGATTCCGCACATCACCGACGAGATCCAGAACCGCATCCGTGATGGCGCCCGTGGTGCCGACATCTGCCTGGTCGAAATCGGCGGCACGGTCGGCGATATCGAATCCTTGCCGTTCCTCGAAGCGATTCGCCAGATGGGCGCCGAGCTCGGCCACAAGCATGCGATGTTCGTGCATCTGACCTTGCTGCCGTACGTGAAGTCTTCGGGCGAACTGAAGACCAAGCCGACCCAGCATTCGATCAAGGAACTGCGTTCGATCGGCATCCAGGCCGACGTGCTGCTGTGCCGCTCGGAAAAGCCGATGCCGGAAGGCGAAAAGCGCAAGATCGCGCTGTTCACCAACGTGCCGTATCGGGCGGTGATTTCGGCCGTCGATCTCGACGACATCTACACGATT